>JAGONM010000014.1 GCA_017993055.1 Armatimonadota bacterium | reverse complement strand
CTCTTAGGGTTATACTGCTCATCGATGCTCCTCCGTTTCGCTCGCTTGATTCGTGACCAAATCAAGTCTACGAAACGGGGAGCATCTTCGCAAATCTACACACTCAAAGCTTACGCCACTAGGCATGGGCGCTCAGGAGTCGAGGCACGAGACGAAGTCGGCCAGCGCGTCATCCCAGGAGCGCAGATCGTCGAGCCCTTGAGCCTTCAGCATCCCGTGGCTCAGCACGGAGTTCTTCGGGCGTCGGGTCGGGCCAGGCCACTCGCCGGATTCGATCGGCTTCACCTCGACATCGGTGATCCCGGCGAGGGCAAGTGTGGCCACCGCGAACTCGTGCCAGGAGCACGACCCCTTGTTGGTGACGTGGCAGGTGCCTCTGAGGGAGAGGTCAACCATCTGGCGTATCTTGCGGGCGAGATCCACAGTGAAGGTCGGTGAGCCGATCTGGTCAGCCACGACTTTGATCTCGCGGCGCGTCTGCGCGAGGTTGATCATCGTGCGAGGGAAGCTCTTGCCGTGCACGCCGTACAGCCAGGCGGTGCGGACGATCAGGTGCTCAGGGCAGAACTCGCGCACCCGCGCCTCGCCCTCGAGTTTGGAAGCGCCGTAGTGACCTAGCGGGTTCGGGACGTCCGATTCGTCGTACGGCTCGCCCTTCTCGCCGTCGAAAACGAAGTCGGTGCTGATGTAGACGAGTCCCGCATCGTTCGCCGAGCAGGCCTCTGCGATGTTTCGCGTGCCGTCGGCATTGACGCGGAAGGCGGTTTCGGGATCGCGCTGGCAGCCGTCAACGTCGGTGTACGCCGCGGCATGGATAACGACCTGCGGCCTGACGTCCGAGATGACCGCGGACGCTTGAAGGGCATCGGTGATATCGAGGGCGCGGAGTCCTGCGGTCACATCGGTCGGGACCACATCATGGCCTGAGAGCGCCTCCTGGAGGTCACGACCGAGCATACCGGCCCCACCGGTGATGAGTACGCGCATGTGCTAGAACCCGAAGACCGGCGTCTGACCGGCATCGCCGCGGATGCTGAAGGTCTTCTCCAGCCCGAACTTGTCACAGACCTTCGCCAACTCCGCGTCCGCCGCAGTGAACTTCTTGTCCAACGTGCCCGCGTCGGCTTTGACGGAGTTCAGTCCCGCGATGTCGTTCTTGCTGACGGCCGCCTGGAACTTGCCCATGAATACGATGAACGTACTGAGCGACTCGTAGTACTTCTGACCGAGCGGCCCGCAGTCGGGCGGCGCAGGCATCTGCAGGAAGTAGGCCGAAACCTGCTGCCACTCGCGGGTGAAATCCATGGACTTCTTCGCCAGGTTGTCCGTCGGGCTCTTCGCGCCGTCCTCGTCCCAGTCAAAGGGAAGCGCCTTCATTATTGCGTCGGAAGCATCGGCCATAACGGACTGGAGTTCCTTAGAGTAGACGGTCTGGCGGTACTGCTCCACCTTCTTGAGGTGCTCCAGGTACTTGACGACCTCTTCGGGGACTTCCTTCTTCTCGGGCTGTTTGGCCTCGGTCGTCGGCGACTGCAGGACTCCCGGCTGTCTGGCCGGGGGGGCGGTTTCCGTATTCAGAACCGGAGGCTGGATCGGGGCTGAGGTCGGCCCCTGATCGGTGACGCGGGGGCCCCTCAAGAGGAAGGCGGCGATCACGGCGGCTACGCACAATCCGACCGCAGCGGCGACCAACGCGACCTTCTTTTTGTCCGTTGCGGCAGGCTGGGCGCCTGTCGTCTGGAAGACCTCGCGCGACGCAGGAGCGCCACAACCCGGACAGAATCTCGATCCGGGCGGGATTTCGGTTCCGCACTTGCCGCACTCCATGAGAATGCCTCCCTACAGATCGTGCCGTCGGTTCGAGTATAGCATCGGGGCAGATGCAAGTCAATCGGGGATAGACCGGAAGCTGGACAGCTCCGGGGCAGTCGGTCTGCAGTCTGCGGCCTACTCGTATGAGAGCCCCGCGCCTCGAGTGAAGCGCGGGGCTCGATGAAGGAGGTAAGTCGGACGGTATATCAGGCAATCGCGCCGGCCTCAACCGCGCGGGCAAGGGTGTGGCGCTGCTCGTCGTCCACCTTGGTGAACTGCACGCCGTACTCCCAGTCCTCGTGACCGTTGCTGGATACGAGTATGGCACGCGTGATCCTGCCGGTTCCGGAGAACTCATCGAGGCCCGGGATGCCGGACGCCTGGATCTTCACCGTCGCTCCGGTCTGGAATCGCTGTTCCGTGATGATCTTGAGACCCCCGGCGCCGATGTCCTGGGTGAGGACCCTGCAGACGGGACCGACACTCGGCACTTCGGAATGAGGATTCTTCTCGACGAGGGCCATATCCACCGCAATGCGTGCCGGCATGCGGGGATGCTTCCTGCGCTGCACGCGGTAGATGACGGCAGGCTTGCCGACGACAATCATCGCCTCGAAGACGTCTCTAACCGCGAGCACCGACGTCTCGAAGCTGTAGAACGCGTCCTCGCCGGCGAACCCGATGGAGACCGCCGACCCCGGTTTGAGGCATGCCCCACCGGATATCCCCGAGGGGCAGGTAATAGTAAGCGTGCGGTCGTCCTTCTCCGCGATACGGCTGTGGTACTGACCGACGCACTCGCCGTCGTGAATCTCGAGGACGAGCGGCTGGTTCTGGTTGAACAGAACCGTGCGCACGGAGCCGGACCAGTTGAACGCCTTCTGGCCGATCCCATCATCGAGAGTTGCCTTGACCAGAGCCGCGAGGCTGTGCAGATCGAACGGCTTGTTGACGCAGGCGGTGGCGCCCACGGAGAGCGCGCTGGCCATGGTGTCGTGGCTCTCGTAGGCCGTCATGATGATGATGGGCATGTCTTTTCCATCGCGTCGGATATGCTGAAGCGCACTGATACCGTCCATCACGGGCATCTTGACGTCCATGATGACAAGGTCGAACTCGCTGTTCTTGACTGCTTCGACCGCTTCAGAACCATCGTGCACCGCGGTGACTTCGTAGCCGGCCTTGCGGAGTTCGGCTTCCAGTATGCGGCACAGATTGGTCTCATCGTCCGCGACGAGTATTCTACGTTTGTTGATCATTTCCCCAAGCCTCCAACAGCACGTCATCCGGGCTGAAGGGAAATCCAGCCGGGACATCAATCATCGCCCGTTCACAAATGCTTCGGACGTATCCTCGCGTTGCTGTCACCTCTTGTTATTGCATAAACCGTGCCATTGAGGGCATTGGCGACAAACTGGGCACTTTTTTTTGGCCAGTCCTGATGCCCTGACGGGGGACTCGAACATAGAGGACGGCGCCGCCCGTGATCCGAGAATGCTTCGGTCGTCAGGACCTCTCGCCGGCGGCCTGAACCGCGAACGGGAGCAGATCCGGCGTCACCAGGTCGGACGCGGGGTCGGCTAGGACTACGCATCGCTCTATCGCATTCTCAAGCTCGCGGATATTCCCCGGCCACTCGTACTTCATGACCAGATCCATCGCCTCGGGGCTGAGGAACTTCACGGCCTTGCCGTTCTCCTTGTTGAACTTCTGGATGAAGTGCTCGACCAGCGGCGCGATGTCCTCCATGCGCTCCCTGAGGGACGGCAGGAAGACCTGGATCACCTGCAGGCGGTAGTACAGATCAGCGCGAAAGACCCCGTCCGCGACGAGTTGCTCGAGATCGCGGTTCGTGGCCGCAATCAGCCGGACATCTACCTTGACGGTCTTCGTGCCTCCGACACGCTCGAACTCGCGTTCCTGAAGCGCGCGGAGAAGCTTTACCTGCACGCCGGGCGAAACCTCGGGAATCTCGTCGAGAAAGAGCGTGCCCTGAGTGGCAAGCTCGAACCGGCCGATCTTCTGGCCCGTCGCGCCGGTGAACGAGCCTTTCTCGTGGCCGAACAGCTCGCTCTCGAGGAGGGTCTCGGGCAGGGCCGCGCATGAAACTGCTATGAACGGCTTCTGCGCACGCGGGCTGTTATAGTGTATGGCGCGGGCGATCAGTTCCTTGCCGGTCCCGCTCTCTCCGCGGATTAGCACGGTAGCGTTGCTGGCGGCGACCCGCTCGATGATCCTGTAGACCTCCTGCATCTTGCCACTGCTACCGACGATGTTGTCGAACTTGTACCGCGACTTGAGTTCCTGCCTGAGTTCGACGTTCTCTTCGAGAAGCCGGCTCCTCTCCAGCGCGTTCTTGACGACCAGCTTGATCTCGTCCATGTCGAACGGTTTGGTGATGTAGTCGAACGCGCCGAGTTTCATGGCGTCAACGGCGGTCTTTATGGTGCCGTGGGCGGTGATCATGACCAACGAGAGCCTCGGGTTGATCTCCTTCGCCGCCTCGAGCACCTCGACGCCGTTCATGTCGGGCATAATCAGGTCGCAGATGACGACGTTGAGGCCCGGCTCGGTCGCCACGATGTCGAGGGCCTTGCGCCCGTTCTCGGCGGTTCGAACCTGATAGCCGTCTTTGGTGAAGACGGCCTCCAGCACACGCCGGATATTCGGTTCATCGTCAACTATCAGCAGGGATTTCTTTTCGTCCATGACACACCCTTTCACTAGCCATCCGTGGGCCTCTGCCCGCGTCTCGCGTACTCTTCTTCGCCCATCTGGACGGCACTCTCGGCCTGCTCGAGAGCGGCTCGAGCCCTGTCGCCGCACAGAGGCAGGAATATGCGGAAGGTTGTTCCCTCTCCTACCCGGCTCTGGACTCCGATCCGTCCGCCGTGGTTCTCGACTATCTTGTTGACGATCGCCAGACCGAGGCCGGTACCCTTGGTACGAGTGGTGAAGAAGGGCACGAATATCTGCGGCTGATGCTCTTCCGCGATGCCGATGCCCGTATCTGAAACGGCGATCTGCACCCCGTCCGGCTCGGCAGACGTGACAACCGAGAGTCGGCCTCCTTCGGGCATCGCCTGAATGGCATTGAGGATGATGTTGCGAAAGACCTGCTCGATCTGCTTGTCGTCCGCGACCACCCTCGGCACATCGTATGCGAGATTCTGCTCGACTTCGACCCGGGACTTGCTTATGTCCATCTGCATGAACTGAAGGAGTCTGAAGAGCACGTCGTTCACGTCGGTTTCTCTGAGGTTGAACCTCGTCGGCCGCGCGAAGTCGAGGAACTCGGTGGCGATCCTGTTCAGCACGTTCACTTCCTCGATGATGATATCGAGGAACTCGCACATCGTGGCGTGGTCCTCATACTCATTGCGTATGTACTGCGCTGCGCCCTTTATCGAACTCAGCGGGTTGCGCAGTTCGTGGGCGATGCTGGCCGCGAGCTGCCCGATCGCCGCCAGCTCCGAGATGCGGCGCATCTCGTTCTCCATGCTGATCTCGCGCGTGACGTCCTCGAATATGATGACGACCCCGAGCATCTCGCCGACGTGATCGCGGAGCTGGGCGATGTTCATGTTGATATACGCGACGTTGCCGTCGAGGCCGTGGTACTCCAGCTTGTAGCCGAGATATTTCTGCCCGCTATCCAGGACCCGGCGGACGGCATCGGCGGTACGCGCCCTGTCGGCCGGAGAGATGTCCAGCTTCTCCACGACGTCCGAGAAATGCAGGCCGGTGACGTCAGACGCATATATGGATGTGATGTCCTCGGCGGCCTTGTTCCAGGTCAGCACCCGGCCCTCGCGGTCGAGGGTCAACACGCCGGCCGCGATGCTGCGCAGAATGTTGTCCGTGTAGCTGGCGAGTGCGGCGAGAGCTTCGAGTTCTTTGTACAGCGCGGCCGCCTGCGACGCGATCACCGAAAGAATCTTGACGTTCTCCTCAGTGTAGGCATTGGGCGCGTAGCTGTGCACACTCAGCACCCCTACCACCTCATCCTGGACTATCAAAGGGATGGCCATGAGCGAACGGACCGCCCTGCCCCGCATACTCTCGAGTGAGCGGAACCTTGGGTCTCTCCGAACGTCGCGCGACACGAGAGCCTTCCGCTCTCGAATCGCCCAACTGCCGACGCTGTCGCCGTCGAGGGGAATCCCCTCGGCCGGACATTCGGGCGTTTCCACGCTTCGGCAGGCCTGCTCGACAAGAAGGGAACGATCGTAGTCCACCGTGTAGATGAAGCTCTCGTCGTACCAGACGATGCCGCGCACGATGTCTAGAATCGAATCGAAGGCTTCCTTCGGGCTGCCCGCGGTGGATATCCGCTCGGAGAGCTGATAGAGCGCGGAGAGCTCCAGCGACTTCTGCTCGATCTGCTCCTCGTACCTGCTGGCGTTCTTGATGATGCTTGCCGCCTGGGAAGCCACGATCGAGAGCAGGCGAATCCGCCGCTTCTCCGGCGGGCGGCCGTTGCTGCCGAGCATGAGGACTCCGATCACGGCATCCTCGGCCACCAGCGGCACGAGATTGATGCGCGAGAACGACTTGCCGAGCGCATCCGCGAGCGGCCTGAGCGACTCCGGCCATCGCCCGCCCGCGCCTGCAACCAGGCTGCGCGGCTCCCTGTGCCGGTGAAGCCACGCGATCGCCTCATCATTGATCATGCCGGGCACTGATCTGCGCAGTCTGGCCGGCACGGACGACGAGGACCACACGCGAACCGCGGAGTCCGAACGGCCATCCATCAGCAGGAGCATGGAAGAGACATCGCCGGTAACCTGAGCCGCGAGACGGACCAGGGTGCCGACCGCATTCTCCAGGCTGTAGGCATTGCTGAGATCGTTGCTCATCTCGTACAGGCTCGAGAGTTCCTGCACGCGATCCTTGAGGCTCTGGTAGAGACGGGCGTTCGATATCGCAAGAGCGGCTTGGCTCGCGAACACGCTGAACAGCTTGACGTCGTCGCCTGTGAACTCGGAGGCGGGCGAGATGCGGCGGATGCTGAGGACTCCGTTGACACCCCCCTCCTCATCCTTGAGAGGGACGCAGATGGAAGACACGATGTCGGGGCGGGGAGTGATCTCGGCTCCGGCGAAACGGGGATCGTCCCGCAGGTTCGTGAGGAGCATCGGCTCGCCGGACTGCGCGACCCGGCCAGCGATGCCCTCTCCGTAGGCGACTCGAGTCTCCTCGACGATCTCGACGGAGAGCCCGAAACTCGCCTTGATAACCATCTCGTCGCGATGCGGATCCTTGAGCATCAGCGAGCAGGCCTGCGCGTCCATGACGGCAGCCGCCTTCTCGGTGATCAGCCTCAGCAGGTCGTCTATCTGTGTGTTGCCGATCGCCTGGCTGATCTCGTAGATCGCGGTGACTTCTTCTATGCGCTTTCTCGCGGACGAATCGGGCATGCCTGTCCCCAAAAGTGAGCCTCAACGTGCAGATTATATCACAAAGCGCGGCTGACGAGGGTGAACGAGAGCGCATCCGACTCTCGACAATGCGACCTTCCCGGACAACAAGAACGGCCATCTCCATCGGCGTGAAGATGGCCGCGCCGGCAATCACCTTGACCGACCCGCCTACCAGCGCGTGGCGGGGCCGATCTGCTGGACGAGAGCCAGGAGGAATACGATCCGGGCGGCGACGACCAACGCGGCTCTCAGGACGGCTGCTCGTGCCATCGGTCACCGGTCGTTCCAACCGTCAGGCAGCCAGCCGCAGTTCGAAGGGAATCTCAACACCCTCGACCTCCGCGGACCCCGATGAGCCGAGGCATGCCGTCGGGGTCTCCGTCCAGAAACGGTCCCAGTGCTCGTCCTCGGCGCGGCAGTTCACCGCGGCGGTCACGAGCAGGAGTCCCAGGGCCGCGAACCCGAGAGCCGCGAGTATGACGGTACATACCGTCAGAATGGAGATGCCCATTTCTTCGATGTGCCTCCCATGAGGCGCTGGCCATCCGGTTCTCACGACCGGCCAGCCTCCAGTCTCCATTATCGGAGCAGGGAAAGCACATCTGCAGACGGCGCGACGGAATGAGAGGGAGGAAAGCAGCGTCAGCGAACGATCTTCTTGAGGTCGTCGGCCCTCCGGGTGAAGATCGCAGGGCCAGAGCCAGAGTCTGCGGTCTCGAGGCCGCAGACGCCGGTTGCTCGAACGATCTGCCCTGTCGAGAGATCTGAAGGCGGCGCGACAATGACCTTGACATGCCTCGGACCGACCTCGCGAGCACCCAGTGATGCATCACTGATACACACGTGGTCCGGACCGATCTCGGTGACGCGTCCGGAGATCATTACCAGAAGGCCGACGTTGTTCAGGCCGGTCCCACTGTAAGGACCCGGCAACACTGTGTCGGGAGTCCCGCCGACGGAACGCGCAAGCATACACACGGGCCTCACCGAACCCCAGCCAATAGGATCGACGGATGAGGCGGAGATGACTCTCACGCCATCGGCTCGACCCATGCAACCCCTGACCGCAACAAGGCGACCTTCCTCGACCGCGTCTGATGAGACGACCTCAATGCCAGAGGAACGGTCGAGGCTCTCCACGTAGAATTTCCCCGGGAATGCGGCCGTCACCACCACCGGCTCGATGCTGACCGTGATTCCGTCGGCGCATCGCTTTGCCACGCCAAGCTTGCAGGGATCGGGCAACACGAGGATGCCGTCCGAACTGCCGACGGGGCTCCAGAGACTAGCCCCGTTCCTGGCACGCACCGAGACGTAGTAGACTCGACCGGGCACAAGATTGAGATTGCCAACGGCGATCTCCGTTTCGCGAGTGAAGGTCCAATCCGTGACGTCGTTTGAGCCCGGACTGCTGCCGACCGCGTACTGATACCTGTCTATGCCCGACTCCGGATCCTCGGCCGTCCACAGGGCGTGTAAGTAGTCGGTCTCGACTTGCTGCAGACCATCGTCCGTGACCAGCGGGCTGCGAGAAGGAGGCGTCAGATCAATTGTCAGGCACGGCGAGACCGTAGGGTCGCTCCACCTGCCGCGCACGTCCAGGTCCTTGACCGACACGTAGCACGATCCCCCATGAGTCAGACGGGCTCGGGCAAGCACCGTGTGGTCTTGCAGACCGGTTGAGGTCCAGTCCTCCAGATCCGCCGAAGCGGGGGAACTACCCACGGCGTACTT
The DNA here is from genome assembly GCA_017993055.1 of Armatimonadota bacterium. Classification (NCBI taxonomy): domain Bacteria; kingdom Bacillati; phylum Armatimonadota; species Armatimonadota bacterium. The sequence continues at coordinate 73,008 of JAGONM010000014.1, read as the reverse complement.
GAACTCCTGCACGGGCATGCCGCCCAGCGGAGCAGTCCACCGGACCATTGACGAGTTGGAGACGAAGCTGTCCAGTTGGACGAACTCGGGAGGCGCCGGCGCCTCGGCAGCCCACTCCACCCGAAAACTGCTTGTCACCTCCGGCTGGAGCGCGACGTACAAGCCCAAACCAGTCAGTCTCTGGGATATTACGGAGGGCCCCGAGGCCACCGGCACCCGGCCGTCCTTCAGTCCAATCTTGACCTCATTCGCGAGCGCGCAAGGCCTGTTCACAACTACCGTGACTGCTCCATCAGGGCTCGGAGTGCAGGTGATAGAACCGGCAAGGTAGTCCTGGAGCCTGGCGACCAGTTGGTCAGCAGGCATGAACGCCACGTTCTGGCCGGACAGGTACTCTATCGCCGAACGAATCTGAGCGGACATGTGGATGCCGCTCGTATAGTAGTTGCCGTCGGGATTGAACATGTAGTCATGGATGTAGCCGTAGGAGTAGAGTCCATACTTGACGTTCTGCATGAACTGGGCCTTGATCTCGGATGCAAAGTTCCTGCCTTTCTTCCACACGAGCCAGTCGCTGTCTAGCGTCTGCGATGGGTAGTAGGACGTGCTTGCGGTCTGGGCCAGGTTGAAGAGCCACACCCTGCGAGTGGGCATTCGCTGAAGGTCCACATACTGACCCGTGGAAAGCCTGTATTGCCTGGCATCACTGCCTGCCGCCCCGAACAGCACACCCGCATTCCGAATCAGCGCAATCTGAGCCGGGGTCGGATCCATGTCGCCCGAGAAGTTGAAGTAACCCCCCGTGGCGGGAACGACGGCATTCTGGTCCGCCAGGGCTTCGCTGGTCTCGTGGAGCACGTCTTCGACAATCGGCCAGGATGAGGGGTGGGTCCTCGAGTGGGAACCGATGGTCATCAGAGGGTTGTCGAGTCCGTTCCACTTCGCTATCGAACAGGCGTTCAGCCTATCGTAGACGAGAAGGTTCACCAGCGGAACGCCGAAGTCGCGGGAAAGCGCGCTGACGCCGTCTATTGCAGCCAGGTTGTTCGTGGTGTCACAATGCACTTCGAATGATGCGATCGGTTTCCCGTCGGTCCTGTCGTTGGCGAAGCCGATCACCGTGGGGTCGGCGTATCTCAGGTACATGACGACTCTCCCGGCGTCGAGCGTGCTGAGCAGGTTGTGAGCAGTCCCGTCTATCGCGCCGCCTCGATCGCAGAGAAAACCTACGGTTTTGCCCTGCACAGTAACCGTGACCGGCGGCGCCATCTCAAAGTCATAGGTGTTGAAGTAGCCGCTGAGAATAACACTGGTGACAACCGAATCCTTCACCAAGCCTTCCGGCAGAATCGGAGACCCCGTCAGCAGGCGGTAGCCCCCGTTGGATACGCCGAACAGGGAGTATGAGTAGTTGACGTACTCGAGCAGAGTACCGCTCGGGCTCCACCGTTTGAAAGGCGACTGCCCGGTAATGAAGACCTTGCGACCCTCCCCGACCGCCGCCTGGCATCTCGCCGCCACTTCGGAGACCGGGACCGGCGAGGTGTGCCCGTTCAGGAAGATGACATCGTGGCCGGCGAGAGGCATGGTCACGAAACGGCTGTAGCCGACGACGTCGAACGGCAGACCGGCCCCGATCAGATCGGTAACAACGAACTGCCCGTTGTCGGAGGCGACCGCAACCGGAGAGGGCTGCTCGGTCGTCACGACGAGCACCCGCTGCGAACGACAGGGAGAGGCGAGCGCAAGAATGCAGAAGACGAGCGCAAGAAGACGGGCAAACTGACGGCTACCGGCCTTCTCGAAGACTCCGGCCATCGGAAGGGACTCCTCCGTTCACGCGTGACCGCAAACTCGTCCTGAAGCGGTTCTACGCAAATCATCGGCAGCCGCGACCTGATTCCGTGCGGAGATGTTCTGAGACCGGACGGCAGTCATAGCTCCAGCAGCCGCAGGATACTGAGCGTCGTCCCTGGACGCAAAATACCTATGTTGGCATTGTACCACATACTGTGTAACAACACAATGCCATTTGTCGGTAACTTCATGACCGAGCAGGCTGATTCACCGGCGGGTGAAGAGGGCGGTTCTGCGCGCCCAGAAGTTGAAGAAGAAGACGATGACTATGGCGACCGACTTGGCGGCGATGATGCGGGCGGCGTTGATGGTGATCTGAAAGCCATTCGAGGCGAACACGGGTATGACCGCGAGAACCCTGTCCGTCCATGACTGGATGAACGCATGGAGGGCGACGGATACCTCGCACCGGCCGAGCAGCCATCGCATGGCCAGCTCGAATATGATCTCCGTCAGAATGAGCCCCGCAACGCCGATTGCCGCGAAGACCGCGAACTCGAGACCCCGGTTGCGGATGCTCCGATGGGCAAACACCCAGCTTATGCTGAGCAGGTAGCAGACCGCCAGTCCGGCGATATATCCCCCGGCGACGGCGGCGGCATTCGGCCAGTGCGCGAACCGATAGAGAAGCAGCAGCACCGCGTAATCGAGCACGGTCGCCAGCGCGCCGACGATGCCGAAGCGAATCATCTGGTGGAGCCCGGAGTCCGACGGCGCGAGCAGCTTCCCCGCGCGAGCCAGGGATGGCCGGGCCGCTGCTCCTTCCTCTGACGGCCTACTATTCATGTGAGCTTTCCGATTCGGCAGCGCGACCCGACGCCGCGTCAGGACCCGACACGAGGTTCTCCCTCTCCTCGAGGACGACCATAGATGCGAAATCACGGCGGAAGAGAGGGCTCTTGATCCGGCCGTTCTTGTGGAGAGTGTAATGCCAGGCGACTCCGAGCGTGGACAGGCCGTACCTGACGCTGCGCAGGAAGTTGATGGACGAGGCCTCGGGCATATAACGGCACGGCACGCTGATCTCCGCGATCCGGAAGCCGAACGCGACCGTCTGGAAGAGCACCTGCGAGTCGAAGACGAAGTCGTCGGAGTTGCGGAGATAGGGTATGGTGGTGAGAAGCTTGCGGGAGTAGGCGCGGTAACCCGTGTGCAGCTCGCTGAGACGAGTCCCCATAGAACGGTTCTCAACCGAAGTGAGGAATCGGTTGGCGAAGTACTTGTAGGCGGGCATGCCGTACTGCCGCCCGTCCACTCCGAGCAGTCTCGAACCGAGGACGAGGTCAGCCTCGCCCTCACGGATCGGGCGGACCATCTCGGGAATCAGCGTCGGGTCGTACTGGTAGTCGGGATGCAGCATCACGACGATGTCGGCCCCGCGCCGCAGAGCCTCGGTGTAGCAGGTCTTCTGATTGGCCCCATAGCCCCGATTCTCGGGATGCACGAGAGTAGGGATGCCGAGATTTGCGGCCTCGCGAACGGTCTCATCGTTGCTGGCGTCGTCAACCAGAAGGATCTCGTCCACGACATCCTTCGGAATCTGTTCGTAGGTCCGAAGCAGGGTTGAGGCTGCGTTGTAGGCCGGCATCACTACCGTTACTTTGCCCATCTGCGGATTCCCAGTCTCCTGAGGCATCAGGACTCGGCCGCTTCGCCCGTCAGCACACGCCCGTACAGCGCCTCGGTCTTGTCGGTCACGCTGTCGTAGTTGTACTCGGCGACGCCGTGCGCCTTCGCCCGCTCTCCGAGTTCCCTGGCGAGCGCAGGGTTGCCCAGAACCAGCTTCAGCGACTCACAGAGATCGTCCACGTTCATGCTCTCGAAAATGACCCCGGTGTCCTCCACGACCTCGGTGTTCGCCGGAATGTCGCTTGCGATCACGCAGTTGCCGTACGCCACCGCTTCGAGCAGCGTCACAGGCAGACCCTCGATCGTGGACGGATGGACGTAACAGTAGGCGTTGCTGTACAACTCCTGGAGTTCTTCGCCGTAGACGTAACCGGTGAATATGATCTTGTCGGACGCGTGCTTCTGCAGGTCGGCGACGTATTCATCCGAATGGCTCGACCCGCCCGCGATGACGAGCGGCATCCCGGGGTTCAGCCTCTCGTAAGCCTCGATCAGATAGTGCGCACCCTTCTCCGGAACGAGCCGTGCTACGAACAGTATGTAGTCCCTCTCCCCGAGGCCGTACTTCCTGATGGTCTCCGGCGGACGGATGATCGGTTCGGTGACGGCGCTCGGGATGTATGTCACGGGGCGATGGTACTTCTCCTCTAGGTACTGCTTGAGGAACTTCGAAACAGTTATAGTGCTGTACGGGAAGTAGACGGATGCCTTCTCGCCGAACTGCAGGAACAGCTTGGCCTTCTTGCCCCACTTCTCGCGCTGCCAGTCGAGCCCGTGAACGGTTACCACGCTGTTCTTTCCGGCAAGACGCGCCAGGATCGCGAGCGTTCCCGGCCCGATGGCGTGGTAGTGGACTATGTCGTAGTCCTCGAACGTAAGGTGCAGGGTCGCGACGAAGGTATGCACGATGGCGTCGAAGTTCTTGCTGGCCAGGGTCGGGAGCTTCTTGAGATGCACTCCCTTGTAGAGCTTATCCTTCGTCTCAGTGTAGTAGGGGCGGCAGTAGACGGTGACGTCGTGCCCCTTCGCCGCGAGACGCGTGCTTATCTCCTCGACGTGGCGCTCAATCCCGCCCCACGTCGCCGGTATTCCCTTCGTGCCGAGCATTGCGATCTTCATGGTTGTCTTGCCGTCCCCCGCCGAGCGCGGCCAGGGAGATAGCACATTGTATCATATCGGGAGAATGCGGACCGACTTGGAGAGCGCCGTCCGACGCGGCCCGGACTTAGATTCAGGCGTCACCACGTCCCCGGCCCAGCAGGCGCTCGTAGATAGCGAGGAGCGACTCCATATACTTCTCGATCGAGAACCGCTCCTCCACCTTGGCGCGGCCCCGCCTGCCCATCTCGGAAGCCATCGCCGGATCGTCTATGAGGCGCCTCATGCACGACGCAAGTTCATCCGCGTTGCCGGCCTCGAAGATCAGGCCGTCCGCGCCGTGCTCCACGAGTTCCGGGATGCCGCCCATGTTCGAGGCGATGACCGGTTTCCCGGCGGAGAACGCCTCGAGGATCACCATCGGGCAGTTCTCGTGGCACTCGGAGGGGAGTACTACGAACCTTGACTCAGCAAGTTGCCTGCGAAAGTCCGCACCGGTCTGGAACCCCAGGAACCTGGCATTCTCGATATGCTCGTCGGAGACGATCCGCTGACACTCTTCGAGCAGAGGCCCCTTGCCGGCAAACCTGACCTCGAAGCCGCCGACTCTGCCGCAGGCCTCGAGCAGAGTCAGCACTCCCTTGAGCGCTTCGATGCGGCCAATGAAGAGCCCGTACTCGCCTGGAGCGAAATCGGGGGCTATGGACCTCGTGTCGGCATAGTTGTGCAAGACCTCAACTCGGTCTTCCGGAAGCCGCCCGTACTGCACCATCCGCCCTTTCAGGAAACGGCTTGGCGTAACGAACAGGTCTACGTTGCGCTCGTACAGACGCAGTGACCTGTGAACGGCGCCTTCGACGGCACAGACCAGGCTGCTCGCATAGGAGTCCTTGACACATTTCCGCAGCACGGCATGGTGAAACCACTTCCCGCGGCATCTCTCGCACACTCGGCCGTGCGTGAGGAGCAACATCGCCGGACAGATCAGCTTCGCGTCGTGAAGGGTGAGAACAGTCGGAATGCCAGCCTTCTTCAGGGCTGCCAGGATCGAGGGCGACAGTTGATGGTAGATGTTGTGGAGGTGCGCAATATCCGGCCGGGTGTCGGCGATGAGTCTTTCGATGCGCTCGCGGGCTTCCCTGGAGTAGACGATATCCGCAGCTTCCTTGGCCAGTCTCTTGATGCCCTTCGACTGCCTGGTGTTATAGTCAATGCTCGGCACGAAGTAGTCGGAGTACTGCGACTCACGGTTGTCTGGATGTGCCATGGCGAAGGTGATTGCCTCGTGACCGAGGGCTTCCAGCTCTCGAGCGGTGTCGAAAACGATGGTCTCCGGCCCACCGACCGGCCGGTAGAACTTGTTGGCTATCAGTACTCTCACGCCTCGCACCTTCGTTCCATATGTTCGGGCGGCTCGAGGCCTAGAAGGCGCAAAACGCCCGGCGCGATCGTAACGATGCTTCCGCCCAGATACTCTGGCAGCGGACGGTTCATGAGCAGCGCCGCCTCGGGCATATGTCCACCGGACACCTTCCTGTGCGTCGGGTTGACGTCAACGATCGGCCCGAAGAGCGATCGGCTGACCCCATACTCGAAATCGAGTTGGAAGATCACTTCGGGGTAGATAGAGGCATACGGTCCGCGATACATCTCCTCCCGCCGCATCGCCCATGTCACGATCTGCTTGCCCGTCTTCGGATCCCTGACCTTCAGCAGGTCAGCGATCAGCCTTTCTACAGCCTCCTCGTGCTTCTCGTCGCTATCGAACCCGGACCTTGGCAGGTCCACCCCGCCGTAGGGATTCATGCCCGAGAAGCGAGCGACGCCAGCCGAACTGCCGGCCTGATCTATCACGAACGTGGACTTCTTGAGCGACTTGGCCCCCGGAATCAACCTGGCGATCTTGAATACATAGTCCTGCATATCGTACCTGTCAAGAGTTCGGAGTACGAGCATCTTCATCCGCTCGAGCAGGCGCTTCGGGTCGAGCCTGCTGCGAGAGGCCGATGACTTGAGCAAGCCCTGCTGCCGCAGAAACTCATTAACGAGAAATGCCTTCGTGCAGCGCATGCCGTGACCGTGGTCGCCGAACACCATGAGCACCGTATCCTCGTCGATCAGATCTAGGTACTCGCCGATGATCCGGTCATGCAGCCTGTAGAAATCCTTGATGACCTCGGAGTGCGGGTTCTTGCCCGGATACGTCGGATCGGTCGGGTCGCAGTGGCGCCAAAAAGAGTGCTGCACCCGGTCGAGCGTCAGGAAGTTGATGAAGTAGAGGTCCCACCTCTCCCGGGCGAAAAGCTCCTTGCTGAACCGGAGGTGGTCTTCCGTGAGCTTCATTGTGCGCTCAGCGAATGCACCGAGGGTCTTCTTCGTAGGCTGATCCACGATCCCTCCGAGTTCGGGCACTTCGCAGTCGGTCAGGATCGAATCGGGATGCGCCTGGATGTCGCCGGTGACGAACACAGGGCCATTGACCATGATGCCGTTGACAGGCCAGACCGGATATGCCATGAAGGGGTTGATCACGCAGACACGCTTGCCCTGATCGCCCGCCGCGTCCCAGAAGGTGTTGCCCGTGAGGCCGCCGGTGTCGCACTTGAACGCCTTCTGCTTGGTGTCGAGGTAGTCCACCGAGTCGAGGATGCCGTGGTAGTCGGGCGTAGCGCCAGTGTATATGGTCGCCCATGCGGGCACGGAATCCGGCGGGTAGACGGAATCCATCCGAGTGAACGCACCCTCGTCCCGCAAGCGGCGGAAGTTCGGCAGTTCGTCCCACCACTTCTCCAGCAGGCTCGGCTCGAGCCCGTCCATACCCAGTATTACTACCCTTGACAACCACAAACCTCGCTTCCAGCCCGCCCGATCATGCACAGCACTCGCGTCAGCACGTCTGCCGCGATCTCCTCTACGGTCCTCGTCCCATCAACACGGATGAACCCCAGACCATTGCTCAGCGTCGCATACGCCTCAGCCCGATCAACCAAGTACTGCTCATCCATGACGTTCGGATCCTTCTTCCGATCCCACGCCACGCCCGGCGGCACGTCGAGGAAGAAGACCGCGTCGGGCTTGGGGAACAGCCTGACGAGCGGATGGCGCGCCAGCTTGATGATGCCTTCACCGCGCCGATCGAAGTTGATCGCCAGATCAGCCAGCATGTCGTAGATGAATCGGTCGCAGATGAGCACCTTGACGCCACCGAGAAGGCCCCGGAAACACGACCTAACCTGCATCAGATAGTCAAGCAGGCTCAAACTCAGCCATACCGGACCAATGATCGGCTTTCGAAGGATGCCCTTCTTGGAGGACGTAAAGGCCGTGTACTCGGACCCCCCCTTTTTGCGGCGGATCAGCTTCTTCGCCAGCTTGTTGAGCGGATCAAGTAGCCGGGGACTGTAGCGGCACCAGGTGTAGTCGCACAGAATCCCACGGTCTCTGAGTGCCGAGACCAGCCGCTCAGCCTGAAGCGTCTTGCCGGACCCGTCGATCCCCACGAAACAGATGAACATGCTACCTCGCAATCAACTCGTCCACATCGCCGAGAAACGCCTCGACGACCGCCGGCCAGGTATACGATGCAACCTTCTCTCTGTTCTTTGCTTCGCCGAACTGCCGCACTCGCCCTATCTGCTCAATCAGCGCCTCGGAACTCTCGGCGTAATACACACCGTTGCCACCGCCGAATCGGTCGATCAGCCCGCCGAACCTCGTACTCACCACGGGCAAGTCGCACGACATCGCTTCGAGCACCGAGAGCGGCATCTCGACGGCGCCAGTATCGTCGAACACCGGGAACACATAGAGATCAGCAAGCTGATAGACCTCCTCGATCCGCTCGGCATACCCGTCCAGAACGATGACGCCGCTCTCACGCAGGCTCGCGGCAAGTCCCGCGTCCTGAGGTGTGCTCGTGCTGCCGACGACTAACGCCTGCACTCCCGATGCGGACGCAACATCCGCCATCCCCTGCAGGTTTCGGCGCTCATTGATGTGTCCGACGTGAAGAACTACATATGCATCGGGGGCAACCCCATGCTCCGCGCGAAGCCGAGCTCTCTCGGAAGCTTCTACCGGTCGGAACCTCTCTGCGTCAACACCGGCGTGAACGACGCCCGCGTCAATGCCGATAGCCTCCAACATCCTCCTGCTCGCCTCGGACTGCACGTAGACCCGGTCCGGGGCGACCGCTCGCAGGATCGGCCATAGGTATACCGGATACGACCTCGGCTGGAGACCAATCATGACGACAGGAGCGCCACGCGCGTACGACCTGAGCGTACGCGATCTCAGGAAGCTCGCCGGGGTCGCGGACGCAACCGGTACGTATACCAACGCGTCGGGACGGAACTCCAGAATCGCCCGGCGGATATCGGCGTTGAGCAGCAGCTTGTCTGCCTGCACCTGCACGTCAATCACGCCCGGATCGCCAGATCCAAGACGGAGCACTTCGTGCCTCGCGGCCGACTCGCGAAACAGGTGGTACGTGAAGTTCTTGTAGCCTTCATCGAACGGGGGATGAAGCTCCTCCGTGAGAAGGCATATCCGCTGCGCGGTCTCAGTCATGATGCTCGGGTGTCCTGCTATTCCCCGGATCTGCCTATCTCAGAGATGATGAAACGATGCTTGCCCGCCCGCGTGAGTGGGATCGAGTCCACTACGTCGAACTCGACTTGGAGATCACCTCCGGTTTGCTCGGCGATGATCTCCGCCAGTTTCTCTAGGTATTCTTCCTTGAACTCCGCGTTCGGAACGATCCTGAACACGATCCCCGAGGGCTCTGCCTGCCAGATCTGAAACTTCGATATACCCGGGACCGCCCTAGACAGCAGCGTCCAGAAGGTGCCCGGGAAACGCGACCCTGACCGCGTGACGATGACATCGAACACGCGACCCTCGACCTTTTCTATCATCGGCAGACCGCGCCCGCAGGAACACTCCCTGTCGGACGGAACCGCTAGATCGTCGATCCTGTATCGGATGAAAGGCATGCCGAAGTTGTCCAGATCGGTGATGAGCATCTCGCCGGTCTCGCCAGGTCTAGCGGGTGTGCCGTCTTCTTTGAGATACTCAACAAAGAAGCGCTCCACGTTGACATGCAGTCCCCCATGCGCATTGCACTCGTGGGCAATATTGCCGAACTCCCTTGAGCCGTAGCGATTGAACACCCTGCATCCGTATGTCTGCTCGATGATCTCGCGCTGTTCGTCGAACATGGTCTCGCTAGACGCGATGATCGCACCGGGGCGAACCGAGTACTCGGGATTGTTCCGCAGGAACTCGGCGAATGTCACGAGAGGCGTCGGGTACGAGGTCAGCAGCTTCGGCCGGAACTTCTGCAGGGCTCGAGCGTACTCCGCCATCGTTTCGCTGTTCAGGTTGTAGGAGCAGAGGAACAGCGTGTTCATGATGGCGGACTTCAGCCGGCCCTTGAGCTTCTTGTGTGGAGTCAGGTCAAACGCCGCGCCCCACAGGGTCGCCGACCTGTCGCCCATGCGCGCCCCGCACCATCCATTTCCCCGCAGAACGATTGCCTGCCTGGCCTGGCTCGAGTTGTCGTCCACATAATACCACGTCGGTTCACCCGTAGATCCGCCAGTACTGTCCTTGCGTATACGCTCCCTGGGGACTGCCGTGCTGACAAGACGCTCCAGATCAGCGCGGATGATATCCTTGGTCAGCACGGGCAGCCGACGCATATCATCGGGCGACCGAATGTCCGCAGGCGTGATTCCCGCACTCTGGAGGGCCTCCGAGTAATAGGGTACCGTGGAGCAGGCATGTTCCAGCAACCTGGTCAGCTTGAACCACTGGTACTCGAGAACCTCAGCGCGGCCCAACCGTTCCGTTCGCGCCAACTCGGACACGAAGCCCATCACGCGATCACGCTTCGCGAACCTGTATGCCGGATAGATGACGGAGCGCAACATGAAGGGATTCACGGACGCCTCCCCAAGAGATAGTATCCGATCAGCCAGCCGATCTTGCGAAATCGCAGCGGCCAGAGATGCATCTTGTCTCCCTGAAAGACCCGCAACCGAGACAACAGGTACTCGCCGTCCGTATAGGCGATCTTGCGACCGCGGAAATGCCAGGCGTCCTGGCATCCGATCCGGTTGATCCACGCCGGATCGGCTCCGGGCGCGTTCGGCGTTCGGCCTGTGGAACTACCGGACTTCGTGCTAGCTGCGTAGCCGACCTCCAGCGCGAGACGCTCGACCTCTGGACTCCGGCCGCCTCCCGGCCAGCAGAGGAATCTCACTTCATGGCCGAGATTCTCCTCCAGCAGGCGCTTACTCTCACAGAGCTCGCATCGGGCGCGCTTGAGATACTCACTGCCCGACTCCATCCGCCCCCTATCCCCGTGCTCTTCCCGAAATGATCGTGCGATCTCCAGCAGTTCGTTCCTCCACTCGGCACGCAGGAAGAAATCCTCCCCGACGACTGCCTCGACAAGATGGGCCGCAAGCTCGTGGTCGGGAAGATACTGAGGCCCGGAGAGAGCCCTGCCGTGCTCGTAGATAGGCGTCCCAAAAGGTACGAGCGAGCTCTGATCTTCAGAGAGATAGCGAGGCTTCAGGTCGGGACGCGCATTCCACATAAGCCACGGATACCTCTCGGCGCTTTCGGGCGAGTGGAAATCGATGATGCGAGGCCCGTTGAAACACCAAGTGTGCGTACAGGTATGCGACTGAACCTCCATCACGCCTTCGGACTCCATCCGCCGCATCTCGGCCCATGATAGAAAGCCGGGCCCGGGCAGATCGGATCGGGCGGCCCTGCCAGCCCACACATCGTCCAAGGTGTTCCGAGGCTTCGGCGAAGGGTCTACGAAATCCGTGGAGACGAAGACCGTGCCCTTGTACCCGTGCTTCTTGAGGATCGGATAGGCGTAGACATAGTTATCAAGGTAGCCGTCATCGAAGGTCAGGACGACCGCTCTCCCGGGCAGTCTCCTGCCCTCCTTCATGTACGCATACAAGTCTCCAAGTCCGATGGAAATGTAACCCTCCCGAGCCATCGCCACGACCTGATCCTCGAAGACCTCGATGGGAGTCGTAAGCCAGGGCCATGGCCATCCGCCAATTTCCGGGCCGACCGTGTGGTACATCAGGACGGGGACGCTGTAGGGTTTATTGCTCATATAGTCTATCCGGCGGCGGACTGACCCGCGGACAACCGCGCATATATCTCTTCCAGCTTTCGGGCGGTGGCCTTGACTGAGTAATCCGACTCCGCCTTCTCCGCCGCGCGTTGCCCGAGCCGGGACGCCAGATCGGCATCGGCAGCCAGGTCACATATCGCATCGGCGAATGCCTGCGGTGCGTCCGGCTCGACCAGCAGGCCGTCTTCGCGGTCGGCGATCACATCGGGAATGCCCCCCACCCTCGTAGCGACGATCGGTTTGCCGGCCGCCATCGCCTCGAGCAGTGATATCGGCAGACCCTCGCGGATCGAGGAAAGCGCGAACACATCCATCGCGGCGAGCAATCCCGGGACGTCGCTCCTCGCGCCAGTGAAGATCACCCCGTCACGGACGCCGAGGTCGGAGGCACACTTGTCGAGTTCCGCGCGAAGCGGCCCGTCACCAACGATCAGGAGGCGGATGCCCGGCACGTCCTTCGACGCAATCGAGACGGCTTCGATCATCACGTGGAGCGCCTTCGGTTCGACGAGACGCGCAAGTGTGCCGACCAGAAACGTATGTTCTGTGACCCCGAGTTCGGTCCGTACCGATGCTCGTTCCGCCTCGCCTGCGCGGAAACGCTCTGCGTTCACACCGTTACGAACGACTATCAGTTTATCGTCGGGGACACGCTCGCGGTTGCGGATGATATCTGCTACGTCTTGAGAGACGCCGATCCGCAGGGCCGTGTGCCTCACCATGTATCGCTCGAAAGCAACCTGCCACGGCTTCTTCCACATCCCCTTGCCATGGTCCGTCGTGATCATCACCGGCACCCTGGCCAAGAGCCCCGCGATCCGCCCGTACAGCGCGGCATGATACATATGCATGTGGAGTACGTCTACCCTCTCCCGCTTCAAGAAGGAGCATATCCGCAAGACCGCCAGAGGAGCGCTGCGAAGGCGAAAACCGAACGAATGGTACTTAACATCGGCGGCTTCGAGGCGATTCTCCAAGGTTCCCCCGGGCTGAAGAACGCACACGATTACTCGAAAGCGCCCAGCGTCGAACTCCGGCGCGAGAGAGACCAACTGCTCCTCCGCGCCGCCTATATTGAGACGCCCGATCAGATGAGCGACCGTGATTCGGTTTGCCTGCTCGCGGTTCATCTCTGCCCCATAGCCGTTTCGATCAGTTCACGATAGCGGGCCTTCACTGCGTCCGGATGGTGGTTCAGCCTGACGTACTCCCGCGCGCGGGAGCCTATGTCGTCGCGCGCCTGCGAATCCGAGGACAGATGCCGTACGGCCTCGACGACATCGTCGAGCGACTCACAGAACCTGCCGAGGTCGTACCGCTGAATCAGGCCGTCGGGATCCACGGTGGATATGACCGGGATGCCGCGGCTCCAGGACTGCAGGAAAGTGTTCGGGAAGCCTTCCATCTCGGACGTGCAGACGAACAGCGCCGCCCTGTCGAAGTGCGTCCCGACTTCGTCGTAGGGCACCAGACCGGTCAGCTCGATGTTCGGCACGCTCTCAGACTGCTTCATGATGCCATCGAAGAGCTGCGGGTGAGAGTGATACGCCCCTCCGACCATCAGGAACTGCACGTCGGGAAGCCGCCGAGCAACTTGCAGGAACATCTCAGGATGCTTGTGATCCCGGAAACTGCCGACCCAGAGGACGGCGCTTCGACCGGGCGAAGGCTCGTGCTCCGGAATCGAGAAGGTGTTCCTGATGATGAACCCCTCTCGCCCGAAGCGCCGCTTCAGATCGCTGTTCTGCTGATCGGTCTGGACGACTATCATTTCCGCGTGCCGAATACCATGCCTGTAGACCATGCGCTTCATCGGGTTGAGGCGACTCTCTTTGGTGCCGTCGAGATCGAGGTCTATCGAAGTGGCGTGGACGAACGGACGCCCGAACCGCCTGCACAGCATCGCCAGAACCCCTGTCATGGTCCCGGTGGCTCGTTGATAGTAGAGATTGGCATCGGCACGCTTGATCGCCAGCCACATGGGATATTTCCAGGGTTTCAACAGCCACTTCCACTTGCCGCCCGGACGGTAGGCCTTGATCAGCCTGAGTCCTTCAGGAGTAACGACCTCATCCTGCTGGCCGAAGTCGTGCACAAGCGCTGATACCTCGCATCCGATGTCTTTCAGCATCTCCACGATCAGGGTCTGCTGGACTTCGGCCCCTCCCATGAAATCAGGCTTCATCCCGAGCAGCAGCTTGCTCAGGATGGGAGAGGTGGAGATGAGGCAGACCCGGTATCTTCTGTCCGCGAACTCGTTGTTCATTTCCTGCCTGATGATACGCGCGACCTGTCGGCGGCCAGGCGGCCGAACGTCTCGATCAGCCGCGCGGCGACCGCCTCAGTAGAATGATTATCCCTCACGTATTCGAAGGCGCGCCTGCCCATCTCCCGGCGCGTCTGTTCGTCCTCGGCGAGTTCCCTGACCCTGGCGATCAGTTCCTCGATATCGCCACAGTGATACCCAAGGCCCCGAGCGGCTATCAGGCCATCGGGGTCAAAGGTGGTGACCGTCGGTATCCCGGCTCTGCACGCTTCCAGGAAGACGTTCGGGAATCCCTCCGCTTCCGAGGTAAGCACGAGCATCATGGCTCGCCGGTAGTAAGACTCCGTTTCGCCCGCCGAGACCTGCCCCGCAAGTCTCAAATTGCCGAGCCCGTCGGCGCCGTCAACGACCCTCTGCCAGAGCGGGCGGTCTGCTTCGTTGAACCCGCCGATCATCTCGAACCGCCGGTCCGGGATGCGCGATGCCAGCTCGACCACCCATTCAGGACGCTTGACCGGCCTGAACCGGCCCACCCAGAGGATGGTGTCGCGTTCCATGCCGTCATCCGGCGCGCGATCAATCGGACACATGTTCCGGATGAGGATGCCTTCCCGCCCGTAACGGCTGTGCAGAAGGCGCATCTGCTCCTCAGTCTGGACGAACACAGCCGACGCGCCCCTGATCGCCGCGTTATAGAGCCACCGGTTGAGAGCGTTCATGCCTGACGCGTGACCGCCGTCGAGATCCCGGTTATGAGCAACACCGAATACGAACACCTTGCGACAGAGCCTGGACGCGAGGCCCGTGTAGCCTGCTTCCGCGCACGCTCCCCGGACATAGTAGACGTCGGCGCGTACTCTGCGGACGGAATGCAGGACACTGAACAGCGCCTTTGCCGTCCGCAAAAACCTGTTCCCGACAGGCGATCTGATGCCGAGATTTACCGGTATTCCGTCGTCGGTCACCTCAGCGTCGAAGCCGTCTTCGGACAGCAGAAGGAACTCGACAGGCGTTCCGGCGGCTGCGAGGGCGCGAGCCATGATGACCTGCTGGAACTCCGCCCCGCCGGTGGGCGTATCGGGTACCCGGTGCAGCAGACCGCGCATCCGCAACGAACAACTTACGAAGCAGACCTTCGGCATTCGTCCGGTCGCGGAGATCGAATCACAGTTCACTATGCGCTTCCTCCGTGTGCGATCGGAGCTTCGCGGGTCGCCCGAGCTCTAGTTCCGGACCGGCGCCGGGCGTGCCTTGCGCGGGAATCGGCCGGCAGCCCCGCCTGCGGCATCAAGGGCGACTTCCGCCGCCGGTTCGGGTCTCAGGTACGCACCGGCGATGCAGCCGAACATAAGGAAGTACAGCGCGCTCAGGTACGGACAGAAGAAGAATGCGTCGGTTGTAAGGGCCTGAGACAGGTGACCGGCGGCAAGCGCCCAGAAGGCCAGCACGAAGCCCTTCCCGAGAACGCCCGGCGGCGCGCGGCGATAGGCCGTAACCGAATAGGCCAGCATTCCGACCAGCATCGCGACAAACGGCACAAATGCGAGCGCGCCTCCCTCGACGGCTATCTTCAGGTATGAGTTGTGCGGAGACGTAAGCCTGGCGCCGTGGTGAGGCATGATATCGCCGTAAGGACGAAGGTACTCGCGTGCTCTTTCGCCATAGTTCTGCACACCTATTCCGAACAGCGGGTTTTCCTTTATGATCTGAACCGAGGTCGTATACACGATCGCGCGGCCGTACATCTCGGTTACGGATGTGACACGACCCTTGACGATAGGGTGGGAGGTGATGGGCCCCCAGAAAGCGGCGACCGCTATCGCGCCGAAGACGATCACCGGGGCCATTATCCGGCGGAAGTCACGGCTTCCGAACAGCAGGACGGCGGTGCCGAGCACCCAGCCTACGTAGATGCTGCGCCTGAGGGTATAGAGCATGGCAAACCCCATCATCACCGCGAGTATCCAGTAGAGGACGCGCCTCTGCTTCCAGACAGGATCAGCCGCCCGAATCACGGCCAGGAACCAGGCGGCGGCGACCACCATCCCGAACTCCTGGGGCGATCTGGCAGGCCCCTGGACCCGGACCGCGCCGAGCTCCAGTTCCTGCCACGCGGTCCCGTATATGCGGAAGAGGTTCTTATGTGTCAGGTACTCCGGGATGCCGAATCCCGCCAGATAGACTCCGACCAGGATCACACTCACGAAGACGAGACGCAGGTCATTCCTGTTGCTCACCCACCGGCGGGCGAAAAGGTAGACGAGTATCGGCATGAGATAGCTGTCCATGACGCTCTGGGCCGCCTGCCTCGGCTTCTGGGACGCAAATGTGGCGAGCAGCATGGTGCCGATGAACAGGAACATCGCAAGGTGGAGAAGAGTCAGCTTCGGAAATTCCTGGGAACGCTTGGCCTCCGCGAGCATAGCGGCCAGCATCACCATCATGAAGAGCCGGTCGGCGGTGACGACGGGAGTGCCCGGCATGAACTTGATCTGGAAGAAGTTGCCGACGACGAGCGATGTGATGAGCCAGATCAGAAGACCCACGAGCGGCCGGCTGAACGTGATCAGCGCGTATGCCAGGAGCCCGATCGCGCCGAGAAGCAGTTTGAGGTAGACGGGTTGCATGAACAGCACACCGGCCAGACCCGCCGAGGCGATGACCGTAAGCACCCATCCAGTGATCTCGTACTTCTTGACTATGCCGCGGACCCATCGCCAGGCCCGCTTCAGAAGGCGCCACGCGCCGAACACTATCACCTGCAATGTGAAGGAGATCGCGGCCGCAAGGACTCGCGTCACCCTCAGCCGGGCGATACTCTGCGCGAGCGGCGATCCGCCTATACGGACGAGGACCGAGGCGGCAGGCGCCCAGATTCGTCTGCTCGCCATTTCGCGTATTTTCTTCTTCAGGCTCCTCGAAAGCAGCATGAAATCTACCTCACGATAGACGAAACAGATTCACGACTCTGACGGCTTGCGGCCGGCGACCACGTAGAGCCGACCAAGATTCGTGGCGAGTACCGGCATCCTGTCAAGCCGCTGAACGAGATGCCGGAACACCCATTCTCCGGTTCTGCCTCTGAGAAACCCCATGCACTCGGCATGGACGACATCCAGGCCGCTTTTCCTGAGCAACTCCTGAATCTGTCCGAAGCTGAAAGTCCGCTCGTCCGCGTATGGGACTTCCTCCCCAGTATCACCCATCTTGAACGTCTTGTGCACCTTCAGCCCTCGTCGTCGCAGCAGGGCGAGCCTGCCCAGAAGATTGCCGTTGGAATCTGAGACAACGAGTTGGCCCCCGGGAAGCAACACGTCCCGGGCCATCTCGACGAAGTCCTCTGCCGGATCAATATGGGATATGGACTGGTTGCTCCATACGTAATCGAACTGCGGTTCGCGGGGAATGTTGAATACCGAATCCGTTCGGAACTCTATGTCAAGCTGGATGTCAAGCGCCTGTTCGTAGAATGTTCGACGCTTCTCGGCAACTTTGCGTCTTTCCCTCTTCAGGTCAACGCTGAAAACGCGCGCGCCCAGAGTGGCGAAGAGCAGGCTCTCTGTACCAAGGCCACTACCGGCATCAAAGACATAGGGCTTTCGATCCCGATCCCGGATCAGTTCGGATGCGATGTAGCGCAGATACCCCCTGGCAAAGCGCAGACGGAAGCGATCACCACTCGCACCTGAGGGCGGCAGATAGAGCGACTTCGGGTAGTACGAGTCAAAGACTTCGAGTTCCTCGCGGGCGAGTGACGTCGAGAGGCTTCTGTACTCCTCCTCGCGCAGATCCAAGAAACGCCTGAGCGCGGTGTCAACATCAGTGTCCGTGTTTGTGTTCGCGATCATGAATCCGCCTTATTGCGCGACTATCGAGACGAGCGTATTATTCCTGCAACCTTGCCGGGAATCCGACGCAGGATGCTCTTCTCCTTGTCGTTGAAGTACCCTGCCGCGTAGAGTGCCACGGGAAACAGAGCTGCCGACGTACTCTTGAGCAGCAGAGTGGACCAGGAATGGGCCAGGAATGTCCGGTACACGAAGAATATCGCGAGCGATACCGCCGCGGCCTTCAGTATATCCGCTACAGGATAAGGGACCGCATACGCCCGATTCGCGTAGACGACGCTGTAGACCGCGAGCAGCGCAAAACAGATCACGGTGGCCGCCACGGCCCCATCAGTTGCATAGTACTTGATCAGCACAAAGTTGAGCGCGAGATTCAGCCCAGCTATGACGATCATAAGCACGCTGAGGGCAGCCCCCCTGTTGGCCTGGATGAAGAGCGGCACGGTGAAGAAGTGCAGTCCATACAGCACGTAGGCCAGCGCGATCCAAGGCACGTAGGCGGCGGCGCTCCAGAACTGCTGCTTACCCATGACTCTCAGCAGTTCGGGCGCAAAGACGGACACTGCCAACGCCATCGCGATCAGACATGTGAGGTAGTACTTGAGTACGCTTGCACAGAACTGCGGGCCGGTGGGTGTGTTTGCGTTAGCGAAGAAGAGCGGACTCCAAGCCAGTTGGAACGCCTGAACGATCATTGTGGTTGTCATCTGCCCGAACTTGTATCCAACGCCGTATATGCCCGTGGCATCGAGACCGTGCATAGCTGTCAGAAAGTATCTGTCGGATGAGTTCAAAACCCAAGGGGCCAGAGATACCGGGATGAGAGGCAGAGACAGCGTCAGCACGTAGCGCAGTCTAGGCCACGAGAACTGCAAGCCGAGATCGCTTCGAATCAGAATCAGCCCCATGGCGACCGTAAACGCCGCGACCAGAACAGCCGCAAGCTGAGTACCGTATACCCCCCACCTGAGATACCCAAC
Source organism: Armatimonadota bacterium (assembly GCA_017993055.1). Lineage (NCBI taxonomy): Bacteria > Bacillati > Armatimonadota > Armatimonadota bacterium. The sequence continues at coordinate 54,162 of JAGONM010000014.1, read as the reverse complement.
CAGATACAGGTTCAGACCGACTACGGCGATCACGTGGGCGAAGTTGATGACCAGATACCATCCGGGCCACTGCTTTGCCCTGATGGCCAGCACCGCCAGCCGGTCAACGAAGATGAAAGCGCAGGATACGGCTGTGAGGAGGACCAGAATGCCCTGAGTCGAGCTGCTGATGAGCAGTGATGCGAGGAAACCCCTGGCAAAGTAGGAAACGATCACCAGCGCTATGCCGAGCGCCACGGCGAACCCCAGCACGGAACTCATTAGTTCCCGCTTTTCCCGCTGATCCCGGCAATCGTTCATGTACACTTTTATGAGCACCGAACCGATGCCGAGCATCATTACGACCTGCAGATTGGCGGAAAATGTGTTCAGCACCTCCATCGTGCCATACTGAGATCGGGAGAACCTGTGCAAGAACAATGGGGTGAGAATCAGCGGAGAAATCTTCAGACTCATCACCCCGAAGCCGTATACCGCGGAATGTCCGACAAGTTTCTTGAGTTGATCGAGCATAGAAAGCGCACCAAGACGCTGGAGACGGCATCGGAAAGACCCGCAGCTACTCGCTCGCGGCGCCGGCGTAGAACTCCTTCTTCAGATACGGCAGGACCGACTGGGCGAAATCAACGAGATGCGACTCGGACTCCTCGTCGGTGCTCGTCACGGGCGCGGAGATCCGGATCATGGCGGACGGCCGAACCTGCTTCAGCATCAGCCGGTTTACCATCACCCGCGTCTTGTAGTTGCCGAGCGAGGTAGAGGTGGCGCCCTCGGACATGAACCAGTAGAGCCATGCCACTCGACCCTGCGCGGAGTGCTCCATGACCATGCTCATGGCGTCGAAGGTCTTGCCGGACTCCTCGTCGCGAATCTTGACCATGCGCCTCGTCTGCCCGCGCCAACCCTGGCCTTCGAGGCATATCTCAGGCTGGTGGAAGTTCCCGAGGTCCACCCCGTAGACGATGGCCAGCCCGACCTTCACATCGGCCTCGTCGTGCTCGTACCACCGGTACATAAGGCTGCTGGACGGCAGGAGACGCTTGGTCTCCTCGTCGAAGCCGGTATCGTCGTAGATCACCCAGTGGCCGAACTCCAGCGGGATTCGAGCGAAATCGGTGGTAACGCGGTTCCTATCGCTCGGCGCGACCGACCAAGTGAAACCGAGAGCCAGCGAACACAGGACTATCAGGAGAATAGCATGGGCTTGAAATCTCGACATCTGAACAACCTCGCAAGGAACGGCAGGCACATGAGCACGAGAAGCAGGACGATGTAGCCCGACCAGTCATGGAAGGCGTGCATCGCCTCGGCCCCTCTCCACTGGCCGACGAGACAGACCATGGTTATGCGGATGGCATTGGCAAAGACGCTCAGCGGGAGGGTGATCGCCACGAGCAAGATCAACCCCCACCAAGGGCCCTCCTTCAGGTACGCAAAGAGCACGGAGAACGCGAAAAGGGATATCAGCAGGCGGAAGCCGCTGCAGGCCTCCGCAACACGCGCTTCCACCCCGTTCGGCAGGGTGAGCACCTGTCCCGCCTGCACGGCATCGATGCCGATCAGATTCAGGATCGTCGCCGCTCCAGTCGTGGACCACATCTGAATCCGGAAGGAGGCCGGCCCCAGGAGGTTCCCGGGCAGAACGGCCATGAAATAGAGGTAGAGTATAGGAAACGCGAGTTCCTTCAGCATCGCCTTGCCGAGGAGTACGAGCACAAAGCCGCCGAGGAGTATCGGGAAGAGCATTCCCCTTATGCTCGCGGAGTTCGCCATCGCGGAGAACATGACGAGGAAGAGCGCCGGTATCACAATCGCGTAGCCCCACGCGCACGGTCGTATCGGCACGGCGGCGATGGCCCTCCTTTTGAGCCATACGACGAATGCGAAGATCAGCGGGATGAGTATGCCGTGAGAGTAGTTGCTCTCCTTTGCCATCCACACGCCGTACCACCACTTGAAAACCGGCATGTACAGCCAACCGAAGACGATCAGCAGGATTGCGGCAAACACCAGGTCAAGCTTGCGAAGTTCGAGGATCGTATTGCCGTTCCGCGAAGCGCTCGGTGCGGTCGTTGTCTCGTTGTTGGTCATATCGGAAAGCTCCATCGGGTTCGTCCGTCAGGCCGTGTCCTGCCGGCAGCCGCCGAGCAAGGCTAGTAGGCGCCGGTCCCCTTCAGCACCGCCGGTATCGTCTTGAGGATGATCACGAGATCAAGCCAGAGCGACTGGCGGCTAATGTACTCCAGATCGAGTTCCACCCAGCGCTCGAAGGAGAGGCTGCTTCGTCCCTGGATCTGCCAGAGACACGTCAGCCCCGGCACGACGGCGAGCCGGCCGCGCTGGTAGTCGGTGTATTTGTCCACTTCCTTCGGGAGCGCCGGGCGGGGCCCCACGAGGCTCATGTCGCCTTTCAGGACGTTGAGAAACTGCGGAAGCTCGTCGAGACTGGTCCGGCGGATGAAGGCGCCGACCCTGGTGATCCTGGGATCCCGCTTGATCTTGAAAACGGGACCCTCGGCCTCGTTCAGTTCCTCTAGTTGCTGTTTCATCTGATCCGCGTTCTCATGCATCGAGCGGAACTTGTAGATGGTGAACAGGCCGCCGTTCCTGCCTACGCGAAGCTGCTTGAAGAAGACCGGCCCCTTCGAGTCAAGCTTTACCGCCGCGGCGACGATCAATCCGAGCGGCGCAAGCACGATGACGGCAGTGAGAGAGAACAGAAAGTCCGCCAGCCGCTTGACCGCAGTCTGCCACGCACTCATGTGAGGAACAGGCGGGGCCGCCTCAGATTCGAGGCGACCCTCGCCTTCCAGGCCGGAACGATGGGTCTGTTCATCCGATGCCGCACTCATGCACTGCTCCAATCAGGCTTCGGTGTCGTCAGTAGTGTCGGCGTCACGGTCAGCGGCTTCCGACTTCGCGGCGGCGCGGACGCCAGCGGCCTCGAGGCGCCTCCGCTCGGACATGACGTCCTCGTAGCCCATCTTGAAGTGGTAGTACCCGTGACTGTCCTCCGGCCGCGCCATGTTGAGCACCGCGCCCAGCATGTTCGCGCCGACCTGCTCCAGCCTTCCCCGGAGTTCCACCTCGGCGCCTCTAGGCACGGTACCGGCGGCGTGGACTATGAGCACGTTCTTGACCAGCACCGCGAGCAGAGTCGCATCGGCAAACGCAGCAGCGGAAGGACTGTCGAAGATGACGAAATCCGCCAACTCGTTGATCTCGCTCACGAACTTCGCCATTTCGCGAGACCTGAAGAGACGAACGGGATTGCCCGGCACCGGCCCGGAAGGGACGATCAGAAGATCGGTCACCGAGGTCGGCTGGAGCGCATCCCTGAGCGGCAGTTGGCCGGCCAGGACGTTGCTGAGGCCCTTTTCGTTGCTGACGCCGAAGAACGTGTGCTGGGTGGGCTGCCTCAGGTCGCTGTCCACCAGGATGACCCTGGCACCGTCTCTCGCGAGCGATATGGCGACGTTGGCGGCAGTGGTCGAGCGTCCGGTGTCGGGCTCCGCGCTGGCGACGAGCAGTCCGTTGCCCTCCATCGTCTCCGAATGACTGATCCACAAGTTGGTGGAGAGCATCTGATAGGACGCGCCGATCACGGCTGGGAGATGCTTCTCATCGGAGAGGGAATGCGACTTCGCGGTCGGAACGACGGCAAAGACCGGAAGCTCCAGCAAGGCCTCGGCCTCGGCGGGCGTCTTGATCGTGTTGTCAAGATAGTTCAGCAGGAAGGCTATGCCGGAACAGAGCACCGGGCTGAGCAGCAGAGCGAGGATCAACTTCATCCTCTTGCGCGGGTCTGCAGGGCCTGACTGGGCCTGGTCCACGACCTGTATCGAGCTGACGTTCTCGGCCTCCTGCTCCCTGATTGCAGCCTCGTCGAGTTTCTGGCGCAGCAGGGTATAGGTGCTCTTAGCAGCATCTTCGTCAAGAGTCAGCTGAGCCAGTCGCGCTTCCTCTACAGGCAGTTCATTGAGAAGCGGCTCGACAACGCTAATCTCTGCCTGCGCGGCGGCACGAGCGGCATCGGCTGCGGAGAAATCGGCGGCAGCGGACACGTAGTTCGTGAGCAGATTGTCGTACACCGGGTTGGTCGAAGTTACCGTAGCGCTGAGGGCCATCTTGCCAGCCTCCGCAAGCCTTCGCTTGGTTTCAGCTATGGCCTGCATAAGAGCCCGCACGTCGGGATGTTCCGGCTTGCGGTCGCGCAGCATCTTCTGCAGCTCTATCTCCTGCTTGGAGAGCTCAACTTCGAGAGAGTTCCATATCGGGTTGCTGGCGACCGTGGACTGCGCATCGCGTATGCTCGGGAACTGCTTTTCGTCTGCGAGCTTGCGCTCCAGGCTGACCATTCGGCCGCGGGCCTGCTCCGCCTGTACCTGCACCTGCGAGAGCTGAATCTCGAGTTGAGACAGCCTCTGGATGAGGATGTCGGTCTGGCGCGGCAGCATGACGGCCCCGGATTCCTCCTTATACTTGCGAATCGCCTCGCGGGCTTCGGTGAGCCGCTTCTCGACCTTGGGCAGTTCGCGCTGAATGAACTCCTTGGTGCGTGTCGCGCCGCCGTAGTTCATCTCGTTGTAGAACTTGACGAACTCGACAGTTATGACGTCCGCGGTCGTCATGGCTTCGGCCTGGGTGTCGGACTTCACCTTTATTCGGAGAAGCATCGTATCCAGAACCGGCGTGACCTCGACTGTGCCCATGATCTTCACCGGGTCGCTGATCACCCCGAGGCGCAGCAGGGTCTCGTAGGACCGCTGCATGACCGTCTGGCTCTTCACAAGCTGGCCGAGGTTGGACAGACGCAGTTTGGGATCAACCTGCATCATGAACGGAGCAGTGTATATGTTGACCTTGTCCTCGCCCGGAAGCCGCTCCATGACTGTCGTCCAGGCCTCGAACTGCTGGGGACCCAGGTAGGTTACGCCGAAGACGATCCCGACGCAAATGAGGCTGCCGATGATGATCATCCACTTGCGCTTCCGTAGGATTCGATAGTATTGCCAGAGTTCCAATAGAGTGTCCTCCTCGATACCGGGACGCACTGCCCACTACAGGCCCAGGATTCTAAGCAGATAGCTGGTATTGAACACGGCCGAAACGACCTGGGATATCTTTGACCAGTCCGGCTTCGCGGTCTCCGGAACGTAGACCACGTCGCCGGGTTCGAGCTTGATATTCTGCGTCAGGTCAGCCTTCGACATGAAATTGCCGAGGTCGAGCTTGATGCGTTCCGCCGGTCTGGACCCGTCGGCGCCTCCCCGGATCACAACGGTGCCCTTGAGCACGCCTCTGTCGGTCGGTCCTCGCGCGATAGATATCGCATCCATTGCGGTCATGTTCTCTTTGAGTTTGACCTGGCCGGGTTGAAGCACCTCGCCTAGGACGAATACCCTGTTCTGGGTGTCCTCGGGGATGAAGATCGTGTCGCCGTCCATCAGTTCCATATTGACGGACATATCGCCCTGGATAAACAGCCTGTGCAGATCCAGTGGAACGGACTCGTTCATGTCCCTGCGAGTGAGAATGGCTCCGCGAAGATTGGCGGTTTCGCGGAAGCTCCCTCCCTGGGCGACGGCTTCCATCACCCGGTCGCCGTACTTGAACTCGAACTGGCCCGGCCTGTTGACCTCACCCAGGACATGCACCTTGGGCTTTCGGAACTGCGATATGGTAAGTTGTATCCTGGGCTCAACAAGGTACATGTCGAGCCCTCTGCGAATCTGCTCGATGAGTTCGGCGGGAGTAAGCCCCTCGACGTGCATCTGGCCGATCAGGGCGATGTTGATGTTCCCCTCGGGATCCACCATGTGCTCGCCTGTGAGGTTCGGCTCTCCCCAGACGCTCAGACGCAGTACGTCCTCGGTCTGGATGCGGTACTGCGCCGAGACCGTCTGCGCGTCGGCGGGCATCACCGCAGCGTACGACAGCAGCAGGGATATGACAAAGGCGAGTGCTATGAGTCTCATTGCTTAACTCCCTCCGGAAGAGGAAACGTTTGGCCGAATCGCGAGAACGAGCGCACCGAACCTGCCAAAGCACGGCGAGCGCGTCCCGGTAATAGTACCGGCATTCTCAACAGACATTATGGCGCGGAACGGCGCCGTCTGGAGTCCTGCTCGGAGTTTCCGATCGGATGTCCCGGATAATCTACGCAATGCACCGCTCCTTAGTTCCTGCGGCGCCCCGTGCCCTACTGCTCCTTGAACCAGGCCGCGAGACGCGCAAGTCCTTCTCGAAACCCCACGGACGGCGCGAATCCGAGCGTACCGCGAGCCTTCTCGATCCCCGCGGCGGAATGCTTCACTTCCCCCGCGCGAGACGGCTCGAAAACCGGTTCGATGCTCGTGCCGAGCACCTCGTTCAGCCCGGCGACCAGATCGAGCAGATTGTAGCTCTCCCCGCACGCGATGTTGAACACCTGGCCGGCGATATCCGGTGTATGGCAGGCCAGCATGTTCGCCGCAACGTTGTTCGAGACGTACGTGAAATCCCGTGACTGCAGACCGTCGCCGAATATCGTCGGCGGCTTGCCGGCCAGCATCCGCGTGAGGAACTTCGGTATGACGGCGGCATACTGCGATTCCGGGTCCTGCCTAGGTCCGAAGACATTAAAGTACCGGAGCGCAACCGTCTCCAGGCTATACAGATTCGCGAACATGCGGCAGTATTCCTCGCCGGCGAGTTTACTTAGCGCGTACGGCGAGAGGCACTCGGTCGGCATTTCCTCGGTCTTCGGCAGGCCGGGCAGATCACCGTAGACCGCCGATGACGAAGCCAGGATAACTCTCCGAACACCCGCATCCCTGGCTGCAATGAGAACATTCAGGGTCCCTGTAAGGGTTGCATCGTGGGTTGAGGCGGGATCCTCTATCGAGCTGATGACAGAGGCTATGGCGGCGTGATGCAGAACGTAGTCAACGCCATCCGTGGCCTTGCGCACCGTATTCAGGTCCGCGACGCTTCCTTCCGTCAGCCCGATCACGCCCATGTTACGGCGTATGTTATCGAGGTTCCCGGTGGAGAAATCGTCGAGAACGCGGACCTCCTCTCCCTGGCCGACCAAGTGGTCCACCAGGTGCGAACCGATGAAGCCCGCCCCGCCGGTAACGAGGTATACACTCATAGACTAAGAGTCCTGGCATCCTTCCAGCTCACGGCACGGAGACGGTCTCCGAGCCGGTTCACAAGAAACGCCAAATGTTAGCACCTCTCTTAGTCGCTGTCAAGCCGACGGCTTGCCTCGGAAGCGCAGCTGTGCGATAATCGGCCAGTGAATACGATGGTACATCGAAATCCGAGGCCGCCGAGATGATCAAGACCTGCCGTTCAACACTGATGACTCTTGCACTGGCTCTGCTCGTCTGCGGGCCAAGGGAGGCAACCTGTATGCCAAACGCCGATCTCTACGTGTCCCCCGCAGGCAACGACTCCTGGAGCGGGACGCTGGATTCGCCCAACGAGATGCAGACCGACGGGCCGTTCGCGTCCCTCACGAGAGCGCAAGCAGCCGTCAGGGCGCTGCCAACATCTCAGAGGACCCGGACGGTACTGATCCGCGCGGGCACGTACTTCCTCGATGAACCACTGATATTCACGGCCCGGGATTCCTGCACGACCTACGAAGCATATCCCGGCGAGAAGCCGATCATCAGCGGCGGGAGGATGATCACCGGGTTCACGCGCGGGGAAGGTGGAGTCTGGGAGACGCAAATCCCCGATGTCAAGGCAGGCAAGTGGTACTTCCGCGACCTCTACGTCAACGGAGAGCGGCGCTCCAGACCGAGACTGCCGTCCGCCAGCTTCCACAATATCACGCAGTCCCTGGGCGATGGCGTGCGCGACCAGTTCGTCTACAAGGAAGGCCAGTTCTACTTCTGGAAGAACCTCAGCGACGTCGAAGTCGTGGTCTTCAACGCGTGGGATGATCCGAGGTTCCGAGTGGCCGGCCTCGATCCCGAGAAGCATATCGTGAAGCTGAGCGGCTCGAACAACTGGAAGTTCGGAGCGTGGAGTTCGGACATGCGATTCTACATCGAGAACGTGGGCGAAGACCTGTACGAACTCGGCAAGTTCTATCTCGACCGCTCGACCGGGATGCTGCAGTACTTCCCAATGGACGACGAGAGGCGCAACACGGCGGAGGTTGTGGCACCGTACCTAGAGCAGCTTGTAAGTATTGACGGTGACCCTGAGAACAGCACGTATGTGGAACGCCTCACGCTCAAGGGGCTGACGTTCATGCACTGCGGATGGACGCTGCCCAAAGAGGGGATCGTGCCGGTCCAGGCGGCATATCCGGTGCCGGGAGCGATCACGGCCAAGGGCGCCAGGCACTGCGCCATCGAGGGCTGCGAGGTCTCGAGGTGCGGCACATACGGCATCAGCTTCCACCACGGGTGCCAGGACAACCGGATCGTCGGCAACCATATCTACGACATGGGCGCCGGCGGGATCAAGATCGGCGAGCCGCTCAACGAAGCGCCGGATAACATCCGGACCGAGCGAAACCTCATCTCTAAGAACCACATCCACGACGGCGGAATCACTCATCACTCGGCAGTCGGTATCTGGGTCGGAGGCAGCGGGCACAACACGATCTCCCGCAACCACATCCACGATCTCTACTACACGGGTATCTCGGTCGGCTGGCGATGGGGGTATGCGTACAGCCCCGCGGTCGAGAACATCATCGAGTACAACCACATCCACGACATTGGGAGGGGGCTTCTGAGCGACATGGGCGGAATCTACACGCTCGGGCCGTCACCCGGGACCGTTCTGCGGGGCAACCTGATCCACGACGCACAGTCGTATCACTACGGCGGCTGGGGCATCTACTTCGACGAGGGAAGCAGCGGCATCCTGGCGGAGAACAACATCGTCTACAACACGAAGACCGGCGGATTCCACCAGCACTACGGCAAGGAGAACGTCGTCCGGAACAATATCTTCGCCTTTGCGAAGGAGCAGCAGCTCCAGAGGTCTCGGCCAGAGGAGCACCTGCAGTTCACGTTTGAGAACAATATCGTGTACTGGAGCGGTGATGGTCCGCTACTTGGTGGCAACTTGACGGGCGACTCCTACAAGTTTGACAAGAACGTGTACTGGAACGCATCAGGGCCGGTCGAGTTTCCTGGCGGACTCGATGCCTGGCATGCTCGCGCGCTGGATGTCCACTCAATCGTCGCCGATCCGCTTTTCGTCAATGCGGTGAAGTACGATTTCCGGCTCAGGAAGGACTCACCAGCTATCAAGCTCGGCTTCCAGCCGATCGACAGAGCGGGAGACAGATAGTGGCGCTGGTAATACCTGTCGGGATGTGGTATAGTATCAGCGTTGCTGCGTTGCTTTGGCACTGACCTGGTTGTTCACGGATGTCTTCGGACCGGCTGGCTCACTCGCTTCAAGCCTCGGAGACAATAGACTATAGACCAACCAGGAGTGCATTCATTTGAGTTACGAGGACAGAGTATGTGTCTGCCGTGACTGCGCGCAGGAGTTCACATTCAGCGCAGAATCCCAGGCGGACTTCGAACGGCGCGGCTTCAACCCGCCCGTGCGATGTTCCGATTGTCGGAACAGGCGCGGCCCCCGACGCAAGCAGGATTCCACCTCCAATACAGAACATCGTGAACCAGTCGGCACGCCGTCATTCGGCGATTTCGGACTCGACGCAAGGCTCGAGCGCGCCATCCGCGCGGCCGGATTCGAGACCCCCACCCCGGTCCAGACTGCCACGATCCCGCTAGGCATGAGCGGCAGGGACCTCATCGGCACGGCTCAGACCGGAACCGGCAAGACAGCCGCGTTCGTGCTTCCGATACTTCACCATCTGCTGAGCAACCCGGTCAGCAAGCCCTGCACCAGGGCATTGGTTATCACACCGACGAGAGAACTGGCCGAGCAGATCAGCGATTCGTTCAAGCTGTTGGGCAAGTTCACGAAGATCAGAACCGCCACCGTCTACGGTGGAGTCGGATTCGCACCCCAGGAGCGCGCGCTCCGCACGGGCGCTGATGTGATCGTGGCGTGTCCAGGCCGGCTGCTCGATCACATCGAGCGCCGCAACACCGATTTCGCCGGCGTGGAGAAACTAGTGCTCGACGAGGCGGACAGGATGCTAGACATGGGATTCCTACCCTCGATCAGACGCATTCTGTCCTATCTGCCCAGGCAGCGGCACAGCATGCTCTTCTCAGCCACATTCGCAGACGAGTTGATGATGCTCGCCAAAGACACGCTTTGCGACCCGAAGCGAGTGGCAATCGGCATAGAGGCGCCGCCCAACACGGTAGCGCACGTCCTCTACCCTTGTCCTCAGCACCTCAAGACCTCGCTGATCCTCAGGCTGCTCGACGAGACCGACACGAACTCCGTGCTCGTCTTCACGCGCACCAAGCACCGCGCCGACCGAGTCGCCCAGCAGATCAAGCGGGCCGGGTACAAGACATCGGCGCTGCACTCGAACAAGTCGCAGGGCCAGCGGCAGGCCGCGCTCGACGATTTCCGCTCCGGCAAGTGCCAGATTCTCGTCGCGACGGACATCGCCGCGAGAGGCCTGGACGTCGAGGGAATTTCCCACGTCATCAACTACGACATCCCAGACACGCCGGACACTTACATCCATCGGATCGGACGCACGGGAAGGGCTGAGCGCGACGGCGACGCCATGACTCTCATCACCCGCGACGACTCGGGGATCGTGCGGGATATCGAGAAGACTCTCGGCGCTCCCATTGAGCGGCGCGAGGTCGAGGATTTCGACTACGCCGCGCCCGCGACGACTCTCGACAGGATTCAGAACGCGGACATGCATCGAGACAGGTCGCTGCCGAGCGTGGCGCAGGCGGTGATCCTCGCTCATGCCCTGCCGGACAGACACGTGCCGAAGGGCGCGCTGGGCCTGAGCAGACGCAGAAGGATGAAGCGCCGCTGAGCCGGCTCAGAATCCCCGGGGCATATCCCAGACTACGACGGTCTGACAGGTCCTCGGGGCGGAGGCCGGCCAACCAAGGGTGCGGCCTTCCGCTGTTTCGGCGGTGACGTAGTACTCGAACGAGCCATCAGCGGGCGGCAGTTGAGCCTCATAGGTGGCGCGGCCGATATCACGCAAGTCCACTTTTCGTAAGTCGCCGCTCCCCAACGGACGCCAGTGCAGCGACACGGTCCTCGGCAGATTCTTGTCGAGAATGATCACTCTGAGCCGCAGGGACTCGCCCCTGCTCACCTGGGTGCGAACCGTAGGGACGATGATTCGCGCCGGGCCGGTGTAGACCTTCGAGGGCTCGACTTCCCCAGGAAGGGCTGATCCGAGCGCCTGGGCGAGGAGTTCGTCATGCGCGGTCAGGAACTTGAGCGTCCCACGGCTGTGCTGCTCGAGGTTCGCGACCGTGCCCATCTCGCCGGGCGTGTCCACTGCAGCTAGTTGGTAAGTCATCATGCGTTCCCAGCGCCGAGCCATGCGGATTCGCACATCAAGCGCTTTCTCTGCCGCAGCCTTCCGCTTAGCTGAATCCTGCTCGGCGTTGACGGCGGCGGCAATGGCATCCAACTTCCCGCGCAGACATCCCAGCTCAGCCATGGCCGCCGCGCACCGGTAGGTGTTCAGCCAGTAGTCGAACCGCTCGAGATTCCCAGCCCCGCGCACGCTGGGCCGAAGCGCGGCCATATCGTCCACAAAGGCGTAGCGCTTTCTCTCCTCGTCCCAGGACGTGCCGTTGACTTGGACTGCGCCCGGTCCGCCGATCCATCCCGTCGCCTCCGGCATCCCCCGACCGTCAACCTCGGCGAGTATGCGGCCGATGCGCCCGGCGACGTTCGCACCGAAGCTCGCACGCGCAAAGTCGAGATAGAAATCCTCGACCGGCATGCCCCGACGGTCGAGATCGAGCGACGACGGCACGTTATCCGCTTCGTAATCACGGTACTTCGGTCCGCCGCAGTTGATCTTTCGCGAGAGAAGCGCGCCGCTATCGGTGCGACCTTCGATCACGATTCCCGCGATGCAGGGCAGTTCGAACAGCCGGATGAAGTCAACGTTCAGCCTGCCGTCAGCGACACGGATATCGGGATAGGTGAAATCGTGCGCGACGTTCCGGCCCCACTCGGCCACCATATCAAGCCGGTCAATAACGATTTGCCCCTGCAGTTTGACGCCGAACACGCGCTTGCCGGGATCATTGTAGTGCGGCTCGTTGAACTTCAGGGTGACGGCGTATGTACCGTTCGGCACCTTCAGCCTGTAGCCGTCAACATCGTAACGCACCGACTGGTATACCGGATCGTCATCGGTGTTCTCGACGGGAGCCGGGTAGGTGACCACGCTGCCGCCGATTGGACCGTCACGCTGCTCGTCTATCTCACGAAGCGCGCGAGCGAAGTCATCGGACGCCCACGACTGGTCCCAAGCCGCATCGGCGAGGGCGGAAACATTCTGAGCCATCGCCTTCGTTCGCCAATGAATCCCAAGCAGGCCGGTGCAGCCGAGCCGGAGGGCGTCAGCCGCGTCGTACCTCATGCGCCCGACCCAGGGCTGAGGCGAGGCGAGGGCCGGGTCGTTCTCCATCCACGGGATCGCCCACTTCGGCCTGCCCTCTATGCCGGCGAAACTCGGATCAACCGGCGCATGACCGACGGAGCGGTTGATGCAGCTCATCGGCGAGCCCTTCGGCAGGACGGCATCGAGCGCGGTTCTGTCCTGAGACGGGCCGAGCACCCATCCGCAGGTGGCGAGGACACACGGATTCCCCAGCGAGTCGAGCGCGGAGAGCGCCGCGCGGATGTCGCCCATCGTCGCCCGCAGATCTTCCTCGGTATTCCCGGCCCAAGTCCACTGCTCGGGAGTCCAGAGCCAGTAGTAGTCCACCGGACAGGCGCGCGCGATGCGCTGAAACATTACCCGGTATACCTCTCGGACGACTGCCGGATCGGCGGGGTCCCTGCCCTGTTCCTTCAGCCGTTCCCTCACCGTGCCCGGGATTGCCAAGGGGGTCTCCGTGCCGACACAGGTCTTCACACCGAGCGCGCGAGCGGTCGAAAAGGCCGTGCGCAGCATCTCGGCGGTCCGGTCGAAAACTGCGTTCGACTGCTCGGGAGTCGCCGGACGAGGAAGCGCGTCGCCCATGACATCCGGGCCGTAGTCATCACCCGGGAAGAGGAGGGATGCGCCGCCGGTGAAATCGCTCGTGGACATCGCGGCATATCCCCATGCGCCCTGCCGCTTGGTATTCGCCCAATGGGAGGGGTAGCTGAATCGGACGCGCCCGCGACCATCTGCATCATCCGCAAGGCCGATCCACACCGACGGCTCAGGGCCCGCGCCTCCCTCGGGATAACAGTGGAGGCCGATGAAGTTCATGCGCATCTTGGGAAGTTGCGCGATGTAGGCGAGGTAATCGTCGGTGTTCCACCAGTCCGGACCCTCGGGGAAATCGTGAAACGGCTGGATACCCCGAATCGAGAAGAGCGGCCTTCCGTCCTCATTGATCGTCGGAAGCGACTTGAGCCGGTCGTCGGGGATCACGTCGCCGTGGAGGTAGAACCTGACTCCGAGTTTCTCGGCGAACCGGTAGGCGCCGTACAACGTCCCGATGTCATCGCCGCCGACGATCCACCAGGTCTTTCCCGTGGTCTTGATCTCGTACTGCTCAGGCCCAAGAGCCTTGATCCCGCTCCGCGCGGCGACCGCCCGGTCCTGTCTGGCGACGACTATACGATGCGAGTCGTCGGCAGACCTCGCGACCACCGGCAGATCGCCGGTGCGGAGGTATACGTACCTCTGGACCTCCATCGCCGACAGCCGTTCGAGTGAGGACGCGCCGGGCACCGTCTCTATGACGACCGCCGAACGGACCGCTCCCGCGAGCAGTCCGAGCGCGAGCACTATCGATGCAATCCGTGTCTTCACCTGGAAGTCCCTCCTGGTCTCAATCACCTGGCGTATACCCCGATCTCAGCGAGGGCCATGCCGCGCGTTCCGTTTCAGTCCCGGATGGATGAGTCCCTGCAGTTGGTCTGAAGGTAGTAGACCTGGTTGTCCCGCTCTCCGTAAGGAGTATTCTTCATGTAGCAGCACTCCCGATAGCAGTTCTCCGTCCCGCCGACGGACGCGTAGATCAGCAGTACCAGAATCGAAAGCGCGATGCACGTCATTCTGCGCATGGTCATGCCTCAGATCGCTGCCCCGCAACAGCACGATCGGCCTCCGAGCGGCTGACGAACACAGCGCACACCGCATCCCCGGTTATGTTGACTGCGGTCCTGGTCATGTCGAGCAGTCGGTCCACAGACAGTATCAGCCCTATCGGTTCGAGCGGCAGACCGACCTGCTCGAGCACCATCGCCAGCATGATCAGTCCCACGCCAGGAACGCCCGCAGTGCCGATGCTGGCGAGCGTTGCAGTCACGACCACCATCACGATCTCCGCGAGCGACAGGTCCGTACCCGTGATCTGCGCGATGAAGACGGTGGCTACACCCTGCATTATCGCTGTGCCGTCCATGTTCACCGTCGCCCCGAGAGGCTGCACGAAGCTGCTCACTTCCCTGGACACGCCGAGGTTCTCCTGAGCAGTCTGCATCGAGACCGGTAGAGTGCCGCTGCTGGACGACGTACTGAACGCCACGGCCATTGCGGGTGAGAACCCCCTGAAGAAGGCCAGAGGGTTCATCCTGCCCAGCAACCCGACTGCCAGGCTATACGTAACTGCGCAATGGAGTATGAGCGCACCCAGCACGACCAGGAAGTACATCGCAAGAGAGGCGAGCACGTCTCGGCCCTGTGATCCGACCGCGGAAGCGATCAGCGCAAACGCCCCGTAGGGTGCGGTCAACATGATGACATGGACGAGATGCACCATCACGTCATTGGCCTGCTCGAACAGGCTCGCAAGCGCCCTCGTTCTCTCGCCGAGCATCGCAAGCGCGAGACCGATGAAGATCGCAAACGCGATGATCTGAAGCATATTGCCCTCAACGAGGGCGGCTACGGGATTGGCGGGGATGATATTGACTATCGTGTCAATGACCGATGGAGGCTCGGCGGCCTTGAACGCGGATGTTCCGGCGATGCGGAGCGCTCCTTCCCCGCCGGGCTTCACGATGAAGGCAAGCGTCATCGCAAGCGAGACCGCGATCACCGTCGTGACCAGAAAGAAACCGATAGTCTTCGCGCCGATGCGGCCGAGCTTCCTGGGGTCGCTTATCCCCATCGTCCCGACCACGATGGAGACAAAAACGATGGGCACTACGAGCATCTTGATGAGGTTCAGGAAGATGCTTCCCACAGGCTTCAGCAGGTATGTATCCAGCTTTGGGAATATAACCGGCAGGAAGGCGTTCGAAAGCACGCCGACAAGAATACCGAGCACGAGCCCGATGATGATGTTCCGAGTCAACTTCACGTCCGTTCTCCGCCGGCGAAGCGTGCGTCTAGCTGGTGGTCGCGACGCGCGGCCAGTATGAGTATTGAGCGCCGAGACGCGGTGTTCCTTTGTCCGGAGGCAGAAACCGGCGTAGATCCAAAGTGCAAGAGAGCGGATGGTAGACCAAGGAAGAACAGGCAGAATCGAACTGATGCTCTATTGCCTCGATGGTGGTGTCGGAACTCGAATACTTCTGTGTGGCAGCCCGGTCACGTGATTGCCTGCAGCTAGTGCCTGGGCTGACATCGGAGATGCGGTTTCAAATGGCCTGCGCACTCTGCTAGAGATGAGTTGTGTTACGTGTTGCCCGGGTTCTCTACGCCAAGGCTGACGCGCAGAACACACAAGCTGCTCTTCACTTCTCGAGGCGAACGCTGCCGCGCATTTGGGAGGGCAGTGCCCGCTCGCGGATTGGGCCAAGGCTGGAGGATGATCATGTCCTCAGAAGGGTCAGTGTTGCGCGACAGTTCCCACAAAACGGACATCACATCCTTACTATCCGGACGGAATTGACTGCCGCACCGGCCATCTATCTCACCAGAAGCCAGGCAGTTGCATTGTTTTCCAAACAGTTCGCCAGCTCGGATGGTTCTTGCCGGTCAACAGCTCACGGTTCGATGTACATCGTGTAGAGGTCGGCACGGCGCATAGTGACGCGGAGGCGGAAATCGCCCTCGGGCATCGCAAATACGGGGGCCTTGATGCTGTCTCCCCGAACGGTGGCGGTGTCGAGCACACGGCCTTTCGCATCCAGCAGCTCTATGCGGAGCAGACCGTTCGCGGCGACACAGGCGTTGACGAAGAGCGCGCCGCCTCCCTTGATGGGACGGGTGACGAAGCTCCCCTTGCGCCAGTCGGCACGGACGCCGAACCAGCCGTCGGCACGGTAAGACATCACGCCCACGGCGAAGTAGCTCTCGCGACTGTGCTTGGCCAGACCTTCCCAGCCGCCCATCGACTTGAAGTACGGGAGGCTCTCGGCGAAGCGGCGTTTGCCGAAGATGGACTTGAAGTCGTCGGCCGTAATCTCACTCGCCGCGTTGTGGCGGAACAGGGGTTCGGCGTAATAGTGCGGCAACGCGGTGCCCGAGATGATCTGATAGTAGCGTCCGCCGTCCTGAACGATCTCCTGGTTGGGATACAGCTCGCCGAAGTACCAGTCGAAGGGATTCGTCGACTTCGCGAACGGTTTGGGGTCGGAGAAGTTGTGGAAGTTGATGCCGTCGCGGCTGTACTTGAGGTCGAGATAGACCTGCTGGCTCTCGCTGTCGTAGGCGTTGATGAATGCGAGATACAGCCCGGCCTCGGGCATGAACCGGATCTCGCCGCCATACTGCTGCGAGAACGGGTTGTCGGCCGGACCGCCCGCGGAGATGGAATGGACGTATCGCCAGTCGGCGCCGTCCGTAGTGCTGTAGATGGTAAGGATGCGGCTGCTGTTGGGCAGCAGGTCGTAGGGCACGTCGTAGGGCGCGAATCGGCGAACCGTCTGGCCTCGAGCCAGGAACAGCGTCTTGCCGTCGTTGGAGAACCACGTGTTCCCGAAGTTGTCGTTGGTGGAGAAGCCGTCGTCGAAGCTGTCGCTGGTGTAGAGCGGGACGTCGCGGAACAGCGGCGTGTTGCGGAGGAAGACGGAGTCGCCCGACGAGGTATCGGCCACAACCCAGTAGGTGCGGGAGCCGGCCTTCACGCAGCCGAAGTCGAAGGGGTCGAGGTTCTGGATAAGGCCGATATCCCGCAGGGTGTACGTGCCGTGACGGGCGGGGTCATACATCTCGTACAGCCGGCGTGCGTGCGCCGAGCCGATGACGGGCAGACTCTTGAATACATCCTTCTGAGGTTCGGTCTCAGGCGCCGTGGCGACAGGCACATAAGGACCCTCGGGGGACGGACTCTGCACCGTGAAGGGGATGGGGTTGTTGGAGTAGAGGTAGCCGCGGCGGTAGGGGTGCTCGATTCCCTGAATCACATAGGTGCCATCGACGGCGCGACCAATGGAGGAGGCGTTGACGCGCAGCACCTCGGGCCGGGTGGAACGGTAGGCCTCGGTGAACTTGGGTTCGGAATAGCGGACCTCGAGATTGCGGAACGACTCGAAGAGCCAGTCGTCGGGTGTGAAGAAGATCTTGCGAAGGCGGATGGGCCCATCGGGCGGCGACACGGCGGGGATGCGCTCAATGCGGAGCATGCGCTTCATCGAGGTCTGCCCGACCGTGACGGTGGCCATGTAGCGTCCCGGAGGAAGGGCGCCGATATTCTTCAGGATACAGGAGTTGCGGCCGGTCGAGAGCCGGAAGTTCCCGTTCCAGACCTCCTTCTCGTCGGCAGAGACCACGGAGACCGAAGCGGCTCGCAGGTCGGCCATCGCCTTGGGGATGACCACAGTGAGTTCGGCCTGCGCAGGGTTGCGGTAGATGGGCATCGCGAACTCGGCCTGCACTTCGGCGACGTCGACCAACACCTTCCCGTCGGCCTGCGCGAAAGGTACATGCACGACAGTCAGGAGGAAGATGGGAAGGAAGGGAATTAGTTTTTCCATGGAACGAGGCCTTTCTGTGATGCAAATGCCGGAGATAGAGACAGGCGTCGGACCGAAGTATCCTGTAGTTCGTATTCGCTGTCACTTACCCTCAGACTCCGAATACACTTCCCATAGTCCTGCCACACCCGGCTCATTGTATGCAAAAAGAGGCGACTTTCCTCAGTGAAAAGCCGCCTCTCATACTTGGTAGCCCGTAGGGGATTCGAACCCCTGATCCCCTGGCTGAGAACCAGGTATCCTTGACCACTAGACGAACGGGCCGTGTGAACTTATGTCCACTAGGGACAGCCGTATTGTACCACAAGCCGATTTGTTTGTAAAGACGCTTTTCAGTTCGCAGAGGTTCCCTATCCCATACCGCTCCCGTTCCTGCCAAGCACGGAAGGTTCACGGGCGGCCCGTGCGGAATGTACACCCAAGCGACATGGTGATATTCCTGGTTCTCACAGTCGTGTTCAACACGCTTTTCGCCGCTTCGTACAAGCTGGCGGTGCGGCGAGGCTGCAACCTCGACGCGGTCAATGTGTGGGTCTACATAGGTTCCACGGCGACGATGCTCGCGTACATCCTGATCAAGGGGAAGCTGCCGTACCATCCCCTCGCGCTCGCGATGGGCGTATTCGGCGGGTTCATGGTGTTCTTCGCAACGCTCTCCTTCTTTTACCACATGAGGTATGGGCAACTCTCGGCATCCTGGACGGTCATCAGCCTCTCCATCGGGTTTCCCGTGCTGGCCTCGATCTTCGCGTGGCATGAGTACCCGAGCCCCAGACAGACAGTCGGGCTTCTTCTTATAGTGGTTGCGCTCGTCCTCTTCGGGAGACACGAAACGAACGCGGAGGGCGAGAGACCATGAGCTTCCTACTGCTGATGGTCGCATTCGTTCTAACCGGGGTGCTGAACATCCTGAACAAGGCGCTGATCCAGTGGAATCTGGCCCCGTACCGCGACGTCTACATGCTGGCGTTCTACGGCACACCGGCCCTGCTCGGCATCGTGATCCTCGGAGTCAGGCGGCAGGAGCAGAGCGGCGACGACAGGCGCGTCGGCCTGATGATGGGCACGGCGGGCGCGATCAGCATGGTGTTCTTCCTGCTGGCCCTTCAGGGGATGAGCGGGATCGTGGTATTCCCGGTTCGCAGCCTGGGAAACCTGTTGCTGACGGCGGTCTTCTCCATCGCAGCGTGGAGGGAACGGCTCTCTACGAGTCAGAAGATCGGGATCGGGCTGTCGCTGGCCGCGCTGTGGCTGATCTACTGATCACACAGGAGGGGCTGCGCCGTCGCTCATCAAGGTGAGGCGTTATGCACCCAGCGCCGCGTTCTCACCGCCCAGCGAGGCGCCGCAGATTGCACCGTCCTCGATCACGATGCTCGACGCTATCCCGCCGATCGCCTCCACCTGCACCAGCTCATGCCCTCGATCCGCCATCGCCGACTTCGCCGATTCCGGCAGGTCAACGGTGTGCTGGATCGGGCCGCCCTGTGTGTGAATCCTCGGGAAACTCAGTTGCCCCGCCGCCGTCATCCCCCAATCCACGATATCCGCAACGAACTGCGGAAGCAGACTCGGGATCGTCCGCCCACCCGGAAGCCCGATCGAGGCTACCGGTCGGCCGTCCCTGGTGATGATCATCGGAGTCATGTTGTGAAGAGGCTGTTTCCACGGCCCGGGCGAGTTCGGATGCCCAGCGGCGGGATTGAATCGAGACATGCCGTGCCCGAGGACGATGCCAAGACCGGGCACCACCACTCTGGAACCGTATCCTCCACCGTGAGTCTGAGTCAGCGACACCATATTCCGGTCGGCATCGCACGCGTTCACGTGGACGGTGCACTTCGTCGAGTCAAAGCCTTCCTGAGTCCGAGCGATGCCCCCTGCGCGCACCCTGGACGCGAGAGTCTCCGCGTATTCAGGCGACATCAGGCGAGCGATCAGATCGCCGAGGCCGGGAACGTCTCCCAGAAGTGACAGACGATCATGCCAAGAGAGCACCAGCGTGTCTGCAAGGTCTCCCCAGTACGCCGGATCTTCGGGCGAGCAAGGATCGGGGTGAAGCATCTGCATCACGGCCATCACCTGGAGAGCAGTCGGGCTTCCGGCAACTCCTGTGCAGGCGTAGACCCTGTGCCCCCGATAGTCGAGCGAGAGCGGCTCCGATACCTCGACCGCGAACCGCGCCATGTCCTCCTCAGTGAGTATACCGCCCATCGCGCGGACTCTCTCGGCTATCATGCGGGCGGGCTTGCCCCGGTAGAAGGAAGCGGGATCGTCCGCGAGGGCCTTCAGCAGGTTCGCCAGGTCCGGCAGGCGGAGCGTCTCGCCGTCTGCGGGGATCAGACCGTCCGGCAGAAACGCCGCCGCAGACTCGGGATCCGCGTTGTCAATCAGGCCCTTGATGTTGGCGCTCAGTCCCGGCCAGACAGTGAATCCGTCTGCGGCGAGATTCACGGCAGGCTGAACGAGATTGGACCAGCCCAGGCGGCCGAACCTCTGCGCTGCGAGTGAGAGTCCGGCCACCGTGCCCGGCACCGAGACCGCGAGCGGCCCGAACATATTCCTGCGGTCCTCCACGCCACCGAACCCGCCGACGTTGGTATTCTCCGCGGGGAGTACCGGCTCGAACATATCCTCGGAAGCGGCCATCGGAGCGCGGGTGTTGTAGTCAATACTGGCTACCTCGCCCGTGCCGGCCATGCAGATGACCATCGTACCGCCATAGCCGCCGATGCCGTTCGACGAAGGTTTCACAACGCACAGGGCCAGCGCGGTCGCGACCGCCATGTCCACTGCGTTGCCTCCGGCGCGCATGATATCGAGTCCAACCCGTGAGGCAAGAGGGTTGTCCGAAGTGACCATTCCTCGCGATGCGCGGACATCGTTCAATGAAATCGCCATGATATACACTCCAATTCGTGGCGTGCAGTCCCGACTATGTGAAGTATAGAAGCGTACCCTCCGCTTGTCAAACGACCTCCGGCAGCGCCTTCACCGGATAGTCGCCGGACTGAGTGTTGACTTATGCGCAGAACGGGTATAATATGGACCGTGTTTCGCCCGGCCGCTGCTGCGACGAACCGCAGGTTGTTGTGCGCGGGCATTCCCACATCAAAGGAGGAAACCTCAGAATGGATGACCGCCAGTTTCTTCTAAGCCCGAAGGACCTCCCGAGGCAGTGGTACAACGTGGCCGCGGATCTCGATTCGCCGCCTCCTCCACCGCTGCATCCCGGGACGAAGCAGCCAGCAGGCCCCGACGACCTGGCGCCGATCTTCCCGATGGGCGTTATCATGCAGGAGGTCAGCACGGACCGGTGGATACCGATCCCGGATCCGGTGCTCGACATCCTGAGCATCTGGCGGCCCACCCCACTGTACAGAGCTACCAAGTGGGAGAAGGCCCTGGAGACGCCCGCGAAGATTTTCTACAAGTGGGAAGGGGCAAGCCCCGTCGGCAGCCACAAGGGAAACACCGCGGTAGCCCAGGCGTACTACAACAAGCAGGAAGGCGTCAACCGTATCGCGACCGAGACGGGCGCCGGCCAGTGGGGCACCGCACTCTCTATGGCCTGCAAGTTCTTCGATCTCGACTGCACCGTCTACATGGTGAAGGTCAGCTACAACCAGAAGCCGTACCGCAAGTTCATGATGAACGTCTACGGCGCGACAATCTATCCGAGCCCGAGCGAGCACACATCTTACGGACGCAAGGTGCTCGCAGAGGACCCCGACTGCCCCGGCAGCCTGGGAATCGCCATCAGTGAGGCCATAGAAGACGCGATCTCCGACCCCAAGGTCAAGTACTCCCTGGGCAGCGTGCTGAACCACGTCATGCTGCACCAGACCGTGATCGGCCAGGAAGCCATCAAGCAGATGGCGATGGCGAATGCCTATCCGGATGTAGTGATCGGATGCGTCGGCGGCGGAAGCAACTTCGCCGGCCTGGCGTTCCCCTTCATGCCGGACAAGTTCGCAGGAAAGAACATTCGCTTCGTGGCAGTCGAGCCCAGCGCGTGCCCGACGATCACCACAGGCCCGTACAAGTACGACTTCGGCGACACTGCAGAGATGACTCCTCTGCTGAAGATGCACACACTCGGCCACAACTTCATGCCGCCGGGCATTCACGCAGGCGGACTGCGCTACCACGGAATGGCCCCGTTGGTCAGCCTGCTCGTGGACAAGGGCTTCATCGAAGGCGTCGCCTACCCGCAGACTCCGGTCTTCGAGGCGGCAGTAGGCTTCGCCCGCACAGAGGGCATCATCCCGGCGCCGGAGAGCTCACATGCGGTAAAGGCCGTGCTCGACGAGGCGATGCGCGCGAAGGAAGAGGGGAAGGAGAAGGTGATCCTCTTCAACCTCAGCGGACACGGGTTGCTCGATCTGGCCGCGTACGACTCCTACTTCAGTGGAAAACTGATAGACGTGTAGGGTCTCGACACGGAACAACCGAACATGAGGAACGAGAGGGGGAGATGGCGCATCTTCCCCTCTTGCAACTTGTGCCGAAACCGGCCCTCCCAACGTATGAACCTTCAGGAAGCTCTATCCGAGGAGAAAAGATGATCAAGTACACAACCCATCTGCTGACAGCGGCGTTCTGCGCGGCAACCGTCGCCTCGGCCGCATTCGCGGGAGGCGCGACGGTAGTCTACGATTTCTTCGAACGTTACCCGGAGGCAAAGATCTCGAACGCGATGTCACCAGGCGCCAAGAAGGCAAAGTCGGGCGGGATCGAGAGAAAGTCCGTCTTCCTTCACCCTACCGGAGCGGGCGATGCGGTCGCGGAGTACGAGGTCACGCTGCCGAAGCTGAAGTCCGGCGAGAAGCTGGTTCTGGTGTGCGGCGTCGGGCTGACCGACGGGATCCCGGCGAACGATTCGGAGCATCCGTACGACGGAGTGGTTTTCGAGTTGAGGATCAACGGCAGGAAGGAGTTCGAGACGGACGTCCGAGACCCCGGATGGAGGGAAGGCGCGTCGGATCTGACTTCTCGGGCCGGGAAGAAGATCAGGGTCGCGCTGGTCAGCAGGGGCAAGCAAAACACAAACTACGACTGGGCGAACTGGGGAACTCCTCAGATCGTGCGGCTGTCCGAGAACGTTCTCGACAAGGACCTGGCGCCGGTGTCCAGCGGCCTCGTGCTGGTCAAGTCCAAGAACGACGGCACCGCTTCAGTGTTCCCACTCGCCGAATCAGGTGCGACGCTCGGGGAGTCTCTGACCGTACCCCTGGCAGAGGACAAACTAGCTGCTGCAAGGTTCGACTTCAACGCCGACGGGGCTCATTCAGTACGGGTTAGTACCTCTCACGGCGCTGCAGAACTCGGAGTCTACGCGTTTGCCCCTTCGCTCGAGATCGAGTCCTTCGGGCCGACGAGCGCCCTGATCTACAGGGACAGACCGGCGACTCTCCGCGCGGTGATCAGAAACGTCGGCGAAGGAGACTTGAGCGTGTCGGACGGCGCGACGGTCGAGTTCGCTCAGAGCGCGGCGAACGACGACGGGACGCCGATCTACCTCGGCTATCCTCTAATGAAGAAGATTTCGGCACAGCCGATCGGCAAGCTGCTCTCGGGAGAGAGGAAAGTCATCGAATGCGCTCTCGCTCCCGACGAGAGTAAGGGCATCCTGTACGTGGGGGCCGTGCTGAGCACGAAGGACGGTGGAGGCCCGAGCGCTGTCAGATCGGTAGCACTCGTTACACCCACCACTGACCCGGGACCGCCTGGAGACAGTGTAAGCACGCGCGTCTTCGGTGATGGCCTGAGAGTCCTGCAGAACCCGAAACTTCGGATACTCTTCCTGAGGTCGGGCGACGCGTTCGCGGCGTGGACCGCAAACATCCCCAAGGGCGACGGGTGGGAGCAGGTAGCATCCGGTTCCTTCGGCAGGCTGGTTACCGGCGAGGGGGAGGAGCAGGTCCTGCGTCCGATTGAGTCCCACAACGATGCTGATTCCGTCACGCTTAACTTGAGAAAGAAGGTCGGCAACTCCTCGTGTTCGTTCGAATGGGTCTTCAAGATGGAGCCCGATCGGCCGAACGTCTCGATCTCGCACTCCGTCAAGACCGACAAGCCGCTGGACATCGGCCACTTCTCCGGGCCGATGGTCTGCGCAGGAGACGGCGGGTTCGGCGCGAGAAAAGACGAGGGACTGTTTCCCGGCCTCGAATACCTGTTGACCGAGCAGTCGTCCGGAACTGAGTTCGTCCATCCGCCGGACAACCTCCGGACCGTCCCGCACCCGAACAAGGTCACAATCCCGCTGATGGCCATCCGGAATGGAAGCACGCTGGTCACGCTCGAGTGGGACCCGCTCCAGAAGTGGGCGGCGGGAACGGACCGTCCCGCATCGGTCTTCGCCTCGCCGAACTTCCTCGACGGGCAGGAGAACCATCTGATGGGAATCTTCGCGCCGTCGGTGCCGGACTACACGCCGGAGAACAGAGTCGTCGCGGACAGGCCGTTCAGACTGGAGGCCGGGAACTCGCTTCGTCTGGAGGCTACGCTGGGCGTGCGGTCGGAATCTGCGACGATCCTCGACGCGGTCGGCGAGTGGGTTGCGCGACACGGCGTCCCGGAGCCGCCCGAGACAGGTCTCAAGCCGTACGAGATGATGAACCTGAGCGAGGAGGCGTTCCTCGGTACCGCGTGGATCAAGGATAAAGCGGGATGGAACCACACCATCACCGGCCCGGTGAGCTTCGACGCTATGATCGCGAACTACCTGTACGCGCGCAACAACCGAACGTATGACGCAAAGAAGAGCGAGGAGATCGCAGCGGTTGTGAATCCGGCAATCGAAGCCGTCAGGGCAGACCTGCCTCTAAGCACGGCGCTGTATGCGGGTGACGTGCCGGCGGCGCTGACGAGGGCGTTTGCGCACGCAGAGTCGCTGATCAAGAGCCAGCGCGAGGACGGGTCATGGGCTTACACGCCGGACAAGGAGCACGAGGTCTTCGGGACACCCGGAGACACTTCGTCCGGCCTGACCGCACTGCGGTCAAAGGAACTCCTGGAACACGCGCTCATCACCGGAGACGCGACTGCCCGTGACGCCGGCCTCAAGGGACTCGCATTTCTCGATACTACGGCCCGACCCGAGGGCGCGCAGACCTGGGAGCTTCCTCTGCACGTGCCGGATATCCTGGCATCGGCGCACCTCGTGACCGCGTATCTGAACGGCTACCGAATCACCGACGAGAAGCGGTATCTCGACCGGGCAGTCTACTGGGCGAAGTCGGGCCTGCCGTTCGTCTACCTCTGGAGCGCGGCCGACCAACCGATCATGCGCTACGGAACGATCCCGGTCTTCGGCTCGACATGGTACGACAAGCAGCCGTGGTTCGGGGTGATCGTACAATGGTGCGGTCTCGAATACGGCTACGCGCTCGACAAGCTCGCGGAACACGATAGCTCAATGCCCTGGAAGCAGATCGCGCGGGGAATCCTCCATTGCGCGGTCCAGCAGCAGCAGTACACAAAGAAGGAATACCCCCAGAACGCCGGCATGTACCCGGACGCCTTCAGCCCGATCCTCGGCAAGGAGCAGTACCACTGGGATATCAACCCGCGCCTTATCGCCCGAAACCTCATGCGCGAGTTGGGCATGGACACGGAGCCGGCGACGCAGAAGGTGCTCGACCGCCAGTCCCAGATGCTCACGTTGACGCTCCCCGCACAGAGCCTGAAAATGAACTACTCGATGGACTGGATCAGGTCCGAGTTCAACTATGCTGTGGGAGCAACGATCTACGCCGTGGTCAGCGGCGTCTATCGCCCGGAGTCATTCGAACTGAACGGGAAGGCAATCAATCTCTTGAAGGACATATCAGCAGCGCCGATCGGATGGGTATACGACGAGGCGCGGACGCTCTCAGTCGTGAAGATGGTGACGGGCGGGGAGAACAAGTTCGTCATTGACCTGATAAACCATGAGATGAGGCAAGCACCGGGGGCAAGCGTAGAGAAACCGACAGACCCGGCAGCCGATAAACGCGAACAACCGGATACGAATGCGGTAGAGTGAACATGAGGGAGGGCGCTCTCCGTCCGGGCGAGAGGGTCCTCCCCAAAGAACCGGTTACCCGTCGTGCGGAGCGGACTTGCCCGGCTGCGCCTGCACTCGGCTGTGAAGCAAGCCGTCGTGGATGTCCAGTCTCTGCTTGTCTTTCTTCTTCCGCTTCTTCTTTCCGTCGTTTCCGCGGTCTCTGGAATGTGCCATTCTCCCGGCTCCTTTCCGGCGGACTGCCGCTTGATCGAACTCGCTTCGCATAATCCCCATACCGACGCGTTCTAAAATCTAGCCAACTACTCAGCTTCTTCTTGAATAATGAAGCGGCCTTGCGGTTAATCATAGGTTACCACGGAAGGGCCTGTCGGTCAAGCAGGCAAAAATACCTGTTTTCTTGCAGAGAGCGCTTGCCGCCGCAGGATTCCTTTGACAGGTCAGGCGTGTTCTGTTACACTGGATGTACGTTCCGCAGTGCGGAGCGAACGCCATTGGCGATCCTATAAGGAGGTGGTGGCTACATGGAAAATAGTCAAAGAGGTGACGCTGGGGGCTAGGTTTTAGCCTTCGGGTCATGAACGAGCCCTCGAGGCAGTTCACCTTATTCAGTGCGGGGTCCGCGTGAGCGGACCCCTTCTTAGTTTGTACACTTCGTGGACTGAGTGAAGGTTCTTCGCGACGACTGCGTCTAACTGCCTGTATTGACCAAAACGACTGCGAGACGAATTGAAGGGAGGCAGGACGATGCACAGGTTGATCACAGGGACGATTCTGTTTGCGGTTCTGGCGGCGATGCCTGCGGCGGCGCAAGACACCGATTCACTCAAGGCGAGGACGACTTCCGTCGCGGCGTTCAAGAACGGGACCGGCTTCTTCATCAGGGAAGGCACGGCTACTCTCAGGGAAGGCTGGGCATTCTGGGACTACATCCCGCCGGCCGCACTCGGGACCTTCTGGGTCGGGTCCCCGAAGGTGGGAGTGAGCATCGAGCGTCTGCTCGCCCTGAGGGAGGACTCATCCCACACCGTTCCCGCCAGGACGGTCGCGGATATGCTCGAAGCCAACGTCGGGAAGCAGGTCAAGATCACGTACGGAGAGCGCGTGATCGAGGGCAAGCTCCTTGCGGTCCCCGTGGATACGGATTCCTCTCCCGGCCAGCCGATGCCCTTCAATGTGGTCTCGACGGTTCCTCGCCCCGCGTCCGACCTCGTGCTGGTCGAGACCGCCAACGGCACGGTCGCGGTCTCGAAAGCGTCGATCTCACTCGTGGAGTTTGCGGGCAAGGCCAACGCGGACCGCGTGGTCAAAGACAAGGTCAAGCGGCTGAGGTTCAAGATCTCAGGGGCGAAGGAGAGCGCGCCGATCACCATCGGCTATCTTCAGAAGGGCATATCGTGGTCGCCTGCATACCTCGTCGAACTGCTCAATGACACAAGCGCGCGCATCACGATGCAGGGCTTGCTCGTGAACGATGCCGAGGACGTCGAGGGCGCGGAGGTGTTCTTCGTCGTGGGATTCCCCAACTTCCTCTACTCCGATGTCGTGTCGCCGCTCGCGCTGACTCAGTCCATCTCCGAGTTCATTGACCGCCTTGGAAGGCCGCAGTCGCCCGCCGGCGGGTACGGCACGGTCATGACCCAATCGGTTATGTACAACCGCGCCGATTACGGCTATGCCGGTGGGGGTCCGGAGAGCGCGCCGGACTTCGGCTATTCGAGTACGAGCGAGACTCCCGGCGCTCAGGAGGAGGACCTCTTCCTCTACAAGATGCAGGACGTGTCGCTCAAGAAGGGCGAAAGAGCGTACTACACCGTGTTCTCGGCCGAAGTGCCGTTCAAGCACGTCTACAAGTGGACTGTAAACGATACGTCGGGAGTCAGGACGGACGGATACGTAGACTCCAACCGCAACTCGGGAACGCCCCCGGCTGAGGACCAAGTCTGGCACATGCTGACGCTGACCAACACGTCGAAGTACCCGTGGACGACCGCGCCGGGCATGGCGATGTCTCAGGGACAGCCGCTCGCGCAGGACACTCTCGCGTACACTCCCAAAGGCGGCGAGAACGACCTCAAGCTCACGGTTGCCACGGACATCCGAGGCAAGAAGAGCGAACTCGAAACCGAGCGCCAGAACGACGCGATCAACATTAATGGGCACAGCTTCACCAAGGTAACGTCGGAGGGGAAGCTCACTCTGAAGAGCTTCAAGTCGAAGGCCGTCACGGTGCATGTGAAGAAGACTATAATCGGCGAGGTCACATCCACCACCCTGGGAGGAAAGACCGAGAAGATGGGTGTCGCGATCCGCGCGGTCAACCCTACCTCCGTGGTCAAGTGGGATGTCGCGCTGAAGCCCGGTGAAGAGAAGGTGCTGGACTACTCCTACTACACCTACGTGCGGTACTAGAAAGGCCCCGCAGTTCGGGCAGGAGTTCAACTCCCGCCCGAACAAGCCTCAGCTATCTCCCGCTGCCCAGACCGACCCGTTGATCAGAAGCGGGGCGAACTGCGCGTGCCGACAGCACTCGGGCGTGTGGCCGAGGGCGAGGTAGTAGACCCTGCCCTGCCCCCAGGCCTTCGTCCAAGCGACCGGCTCGGCCTTCCCGCGGTAGAGCGCCGACGCTAGGACGGTCACGCGCGGATCGTAGTCGAGGATGTACTGCTCGTCCTCGACAAAGAACTCCTCGATGCCATGAGTGATCGGGTTCTCGGGGTCGGCGACGCTGCACTGGTACATTCGCGGCTTCGGGTGCGTGGTGAAGATGCCTCCGAGCATCGCGTGGAACTCCGCGCAGTCGCGGAACGACGCCGTTGCGGAATGGACGCCGACGAATCCCTTCCCCGAAGCAACGTATCTAAGCAGGCCGTCGCGCTGTCCATCGCTCAGTTCGCCGCGAGTGTAGTAGAGCACGATCACATCATACGCATCGAGCCCGGATTCGAGGACCGACAGGTCCTCATGCACGCGGGTCACATCGAAGCGACTGTCCGCGCGGAGGATTCTCTCGATCTCGTCGCCGCAGCCCTGCCCGTCGTGGATGATGCCGCCGCTGAACACCAGAGTCTTGATCGGATTCATGAATGCCTCCCGCGCTACGGAACCTTGAGGCCCCTGATCACCTTCATCAACTCGTCACAGTACGGCCGCAGGGCGAGAACGTCGGCGCCGAGCGACAAGAACCGGTACCCCATGTCAACCCACTCCTGGATGTTCTGGGCGCTGGAAGTCGTACCGGCGAACTTGCCGTACTTCCGACACACGTCAGCCACCCGCCTGCGGGTCTCGATCAAGAGCGGATGGCTGAAATCGCCGGGGGCGCCGATCCCCTGGCTGAAGTCGGCCGGGCCGAAGAAGATGATGTCAATTCCGTCCAACTGCGCGATCTCTTCGAGGTCGTCGAGCGGCTCGGGATCCTCTATCTGCACCGCGAGGAAGCGGTTGCCGTTCGCAAACCTCAGATACTCCTGGAAGTCGCAACCGCAGTACTCGCCGTCCGCGTTTCCGCCGTCAACCGGCCTGCGGCCGATCGGATGGAAGCGCGTCATTCGAACGACATTCTTCGCGTCTTCGAGGCTCATTATGTGCGGCACCATGATGCCTGCCGCGTCCATCTCGAGCGGCCTGACGTAGTCGCTGTAACCGCCGCGAGCGACGCGCACCATCGTGTCGCAGTTGTGCGCCTTGCCGGCGTATATCTGCGCCTCGACGAGCGACCAGTCGCTCGCAGTGTGCTCCATATCGGCCCATATGGCGTCATACCCCGCGAGAGCGGCTATCTCGACCGCGCGCGCGGTCTCCAGGTTGAGTTTGAAGACGCTCGCCACCTCACCGGCGCGAAGCTTGTCCAATACACGGCTGGTACGCATAGAAGAACCACACTCCATTCATTGTTTCTGTTACTTTGGGCACGGGGGCCGTTTTCTCCTTGTGCGGTTGACAAACGTAAGCCGGGCTTGTATACTCGATACATCGTGACGTTACGAGGTTTCGATATGACAGAAAAACGGCAGTCCCTTTCGACAGAGGCACTCTGCGAGGCGGCGGCGTGCCTCAGGATCATGGCTCATCCGGTCCGCCTGAGGATCGTGGACCTGCTGATGCAGAATGAACTGGCCGTCCACGAGATCGCCGATCTGTGCGAAGTGAAGCCGAACCAGATATGCGAGCACCTGCGGCTCATGCAGACCGCCGGACTGCTCACCAGCAGGCGCGCCGGTAGAACCGTCTATTACGCAATCACTTCACCGCGGCTGCCTTCCCTGATGGAGTGCATCCGCAAGAACTGCCCGAGATAACCCGGAGGAGATCACATGTCCGAGAAGACCAGAATCGTCATAGCCGGAGGCGTCGCCGGAGGGGCGTCCGCGGCCGCGCGCGCAAGGCGGCTCTCCGAGGAAGCCGAGATCATCGTGCTGGAGCGCGGAGAGTACGTCTCCTTCGCGAACTGCGGACTTCCCTACCACATCGGCGGAACGATCAGCGACCGCAACAGACTGCTGGTGCAGACTCCCCAGACCCTCTACGCGAACCTGCGCCTGGATGTCCGCACCAGGACCGAGGCCGTCCGCATTGACCGCGAGCGGAAGGAGGTCATCGCCCGAAACGTGGAGTCGGGCGAGGAGCAGGCGATCCGGTACGACAGGCTGATCCTGAGCCCCGGCGCGGAGCCGATACGCCCGCCCATTCCCGGCAGCGAGGACCCGCGAGTGCGCACCCTGCGGTCCATGCAGGACATGGACGAGATCGTCGCGCTCCTTGAATCCGACACTTCGGGACGAGCGCTGGTGATCGGCGGTGGGTACATCGGCCTGGAGATCGCGGAGGCGCTTCGGCACCGCGACATGGAGGTCACCCTCGTGGAACTCGCCTCGTGCGTGATGGGGGCGGTTGATCCGGAGATGGCCAACCCCGTGCACCAGGAGATTCTGCGGAACGGGGTGGACCTCCGGCTCGACACTTCGGTCACGAGCTTTGAAGACTCGGGAGACACCCTGACCGCGCACCTGAGCACCGGAGAGGCGCTGGAGTGCGGGCTGGTCTTGATGGCGATCGGCGTTCGGCCCGACGTCTCACTCGCTCGGGATGCGGGGCTGAAGATCGGCGATCGAGGCGGCATCGTCGTGGACGAGCATATGCGGACGAGCGATCCGGACGTGTTCGCGGTCGGTGATGCCGTCGAGGTGACGGAGTTCGTCGGCGGCGGGACGGCTCACATACCGCTGGCGGGACCGGCAAACCGACAGGGGCGAATAGCGGCGGACAACGCGCTGGGGCGGAGCAGCTCCTACAACAGGACGCAAGGCACAGGGATATGCAAAGTGTTCGACCTCGCGGTCGGGATGACCGGACTGAACGAGAAGTGCCTGAAACGGGACGGAATCCCATACGAGAAGATATACATCCACCCAGCAAGCCATGCTTCGTACTACCCCGGGGCGACCCAGATGAGCCTCAAGCTCCTGTTCGATCCCGGCGAGGGCCGGATACTCGGCGCGCAGGCAGTCGGCGCGAACGGGGTGGACAAGCGGATTGACGTGCTGGCGACCGCCATCCGGGCGGGCATGACCGTCTACGACCTCGAGGAACTCGAGCTGTCGTACGCCCCACCCTACGGCTCGGCTAAGGACCCGGTCAACTACGCCGGGTTCGTCGCATCGAACGCGCTAAGGGGAGACGTCGCGCTCTGCCACACCGAGGACTTCCTCGATCCGTCCGACTCGCAGATCATGCTGGACGTCCGCACGGCCCCCGAGGTCGCGGCGGGGACCATTCCCGGCTCAGTCGCCATCCCGCTTCAGGAACTTCGGGAGCGCATCGGCGAGCTTCCGCGCGGCAAGGAGATTCTGGTCTTCTGCCAGGTCGGCCTGCGCGGATACCTGGCGTGCAGGATACTGAGACAGAAGGGGTTCGCGTGCCGCAACCTAACCGGGGGGTTCAAGACCTACCGGATGGCAACCGGCCATCTGGACGCGCCCTCCGCGCCGGACAGGAAGGAGGTTACGGACGACTCTGGCACGACCGACGAGGTATCCGCGGCCGCCGTTTCCGCAGGGGTTACGCCCGTGAAGACGGTTGACGCGACCGCCCTCCAGTGCCCGGGGCCGATCATGCGCACCGCGGAGGAACTCAAGGAGATCGCACAGGGCGAGGCGATAGAAGTGATCTCGACCGACTCCGGGTTCGCTTCCGACATCGGCCCGTGGTGCCACAGCACCGGGAACACGCTGGTCGAGCTGACATCAGAGAACGGCCGCTACCGGGCGTTGATCGCGAAGGGCGCGCCGAGGCCGGAGCACGCTCCCGCTCACACTCCATCGAAGCACAAGACGATCGTCGTGTTCAGCAGCGACTTCGACAAGGCGGTGGCGGCGTTCGTAATCGCAAACGGAGCGGCGGCGATGGGCAGTGAGGTCACGATGTTCTTCACCTTCTGGGGGCTGAACATCCTCCGCAAGCCCGAGGGCGCGCGCGTGAGCAAGAACGTCATCGAGAAAATGTTCGGCTGGATGATGCCGAGGGGCGCGGACAAGCTGTCGCTCTCGAAGATGAACATGGGCGGGATGGGGCTCTCGATGATCAAGGGCATCATGCGAAAGAAGAACGTGCCCTCGCTTCCGGAGTTCATCGAGTCGGCCCGGAAGTCGGGAGTGCGGCTCGTGGCGTGCACGATGTCCATGGACCTGATGGGCATCAAGCGCGAGGAACTGATCGAGGGCGTCGAGGAGGGCGGAGTGGCGATGTACCTTGACAGGGCGGAGGCGGGGAACGTGAATTTGTTTATCTAAACGACAGCAACAATCGTGCTCGACAGCACTCAGAGGCCCGCTGTGTGGCGACTGAGTTCGCGCCTCGACCAGTTCGCGTGACCGCGCGAGGAGGGAGCCCTGTAACCCCAAGACCGGTCATGGAGGATCGGCGGTGCGAGAGGGGCAGGTGCGAACCACACGGAGAAACAGCCCGCCAGGGCAGTTTGACGGGCTGTTTCCGCAATCACCACGCTCACAGGAGATCGCACCCAAACGATCCCATTGCAACATAGTGCAATATTATTCTACAGCAGAGGCGGCACGGCGACAATAGTCCCATAGGACGGAAGTTTCGGGGCGCTACCCCCCCAAAGGTCGGGCATAGACGACTTCGGCGCATACCCCGCGTCCTATTCGCCCATCACCGTCACGAGCACCGAGCGGCGCCGGGGCTTCACGTCGCACTCGATGAGGAAGACCTGCTGCCAGGCGCCGAGCACGGGCTTGCCGTCCGCGACGGGGATCGTGAGCGAGGGACCCATGAGTGTCGCCTGGAGGTGCGAGTGGCCGTTGCCGTCGTGCCAGGTCTCCTCGTGCGCGTAGTCTTGTCCAGCCGGGATCAGGCGCTCCAGCAGGGCCGGGAAGTCCTGCGCAAGGCCGGGCTCCAACTCGATCGCGCCGAGCGCCGCCGTGCTGCCCACGTTGAAGACGTTTGCGATGCCGGTCTGCACGCCGGACTTCCGCACGACCTCGAGCACCCTGTTCGTGAGATCGTGGATCTCGTGGTGCTCCTGGGTGCGGATGCTGATTTCCTCCTGATGAACCATAGGTCTGCTCCTTTCCTAGTAGAAGAACGTATATGTCTGCACGCCCATGATGCCACGCACGAAACTCCACATGCCGCCTACCGCGAACTCGCCGAGCACGAGGCCGACGAAGAACGGGATCGCCGCCCGGTAGCCTCGCAGGCCCGCGTATCGCAGGATAAGCACCTTTATGAGCCAGCTTATCATGATCGGCAGCCAGATGTAATCCGTGCCGAATGCCATCCCGAGCGCGTATCCCGCCAGGTGGAACGGGAAGCCGTGGTATGTGACGGCGAGCTTCGCGAGAAAGAGGGCAAAAGCGGCGCCGACCGCGATGCCGAGGATGCTCATGTAGTTCGCACCAACCGGATTGGCGAGCCAGTTGGACAGCTGGGTGTAGGCCTCGCGGGAGAACCCAGACCCGGGAGCGCCGGGATGGTGCGCGGCTGCGTAGTGACGCCCGTAGGCGAGGTGCATGATCGCCCAGAACGCCGAGAGCACGCCGATCACCCCGGCGGCGGCGAGCGCGGCGACCATGGTTCGGATGCGCAACCCGCTCTCGCCGGCGGCCTTCAGGCACTCGGCCTGCTGGGGCATCAGAAGCCCGCGGTGCATCCGGTTCTGGAACCAGAGCAGTGAGAAGATCGTGAGGTTCTGCGGGCCGAGGAACGAAGTCCCCAGCGCGAGCACGAGCATGTGGCTCGGACCTACCGTGCCGAGTTCGTGGGCGGGCGGACCGAGTTCGGCGCGTATTCGGGTGAACGCGCCGCAGAACATGACGTAGAGAAGGACATAGGCGACTGCGAGCCAGAGCGCCATCCCGGCCAGGTTCAGGAACGCGGTCATGACGACGAGCGCGAGCCCGAGGGCGATCAGCGCGCCACGGTAGCTGACGCCGCCGTCGTGGGTGCTTCCCTCCCCGGTGACGGCCGATCTCCAAACCGCTTGCAGGTATCCGCGCCCGAACCAGAGGCTCGCGGCGAATAGGGCGATCAGCGCGCCGAAGGACTGCTCCTTCAGGTACGGATACCAGACGTCCGCCCCCTGGTAGCCGAACGCCGACGCCGAGACCTGCTGGGCCTTGCGGAAGAAGAAGAAGAACCAGCTCGAGAAGGCCATGTTCGTCGGCATAAAGAAGCTGAGGCCGATCACGAACGGATAGAACGAGACGACGGTCCAGCCCATCGCACGCCATGGGGCGTACGCGCTGAACCAGGGGCTGATATTCGTCATCTTCACGTTGACGCTCGGCAGGGTCGGGTAGAACTGCGCGAGGCCGTTCAGCAGGTCAATCGAGGCGGCGATCACGAAGCCTGTCCAGAATAGGCGGCTGCGGAAGAGCGCGTTCGATCCGCCGCCCTCGGTGATGATGATCGGTATCTGCGCGATCGGGTAACTCAGGCGCTCGTTCTCGACCCAGTGCCTGCGCAGGAGGATGACGATCGAGAGCATGGCGGTGATGACCGAGACCAGGAAGAGCGACCACGCGCCGATCGGCACCAGCCAGATGCGGATGTTCTCCCAGTCGTACAACGTGGAGTGCCCCTGTTCGAAGCTCCTGACCGAATCGCTGAGGTCGTTGATGGTGAGCCACCTGGGCAGGTGGGGCATGATCGTCTCGGCCATGCGGTTCTCGGGCGTGGCGAAGTAGGCGGCGTGAGGGATCGTCGGGACGACCATCTGCATGCAGTCGTGGCCGACCAGGCTCGAACCGGTGGCGACCATGCCGTAGACCACCAGGAGCTCCCGGCGGCAGAGCGCGGCACTCGGCAGGAAACGCCTCACCAGGGCGTTTATGAGCATGAGCGCCATCAGGCTGAAGATGACGTTGTAGAACAGGGAAGCGCACGTCGGGAAGCCGGAGTAGTCCATCGCCTCGGCGCGGGCGATCCAGAGGCTGTTGACGGGGATGAGCGCGCCGCCGAGCAGGAAGACCCACCATCGGAAGCGCTCCGGCGGCAACCCGACACCCTTCATGGCCGACCGCCGGATCGCTCTACTCGGAAGACGGCGACGTCCTCCGGTCCAAGTTCGACCTCGAATGCGGGCGCACGCAAGGTCCGCCCGCCAAGGACATCCTCAACCGGCGCACCCGGGCCCGCTCCCGACCGCGGATCGAGAGTGATTGTCGCGGTCCTGCGCTCCCCGGAAGAGTTGAAGACCGTCAGGTAGAAAGCTTCGCCGCCGCCGAACCGCTCGATCCAGACGTCCGGGTCGCTCGTTCGAGCGAGGGTTACCGGCTGCCACCCGGCCTCCGCGATGGCGATGATAATCGGGAGGTACTTCTTGAAGACCGGCCGGTGCCTGTCAACTACGATCGGATCGGCCCAGTACCAACCTCCCGAAGGCGCGGCCTGGTTCGACGGGAGAACTCCATAGAAGAGACACCGCTTGACGTATCTCGCCTGCTCGTCCGCAGTCAGATCTGAGTATTGAAGCACGCAGTACGGCTTCCCCCGGCTCATGAACCGCGCGAAGTTGAACTCGGCATCGGGCCAGGGAGTCCATGCACCGCCCTGCTTCCAGAATAGTTCCGTGCCCATCACGTCCAGATAGGGCGCGGCGAAGGGGGTGGCGGGCGTGCAGTTGCCGAAGACGAGCCTGCCGGTCGAATGCATCCAGTCGGCCATCCGCCGGGCGTACGTCACGTGAGAGTAGACCTGATGGAGCGCCGGCATGCGCCCGCAGTCGAAAGTCGGCGGCTCGTCCGCATAGGCCCAGTGGGCGCGCCGGTAGTTCAGGTTCGCGAGGTAGCATTCCATCGTGTCGAGGTAGACTCCATCGAGCCGACAAGGCAGCAGTTTCGCCTCCTCGAAACCACCGTTCGCCAGCAGCTCGCGACCCCCGGCGCGCAGGCTGACATCATCTATCCAGAGCACGGTGGAATCGGGGGTCCAGGTCGGGGTCTGCAGAGAGACGGAGACGTACCTAGGCGCTCGGGCGGTCGGAACATCGTGTACTCGCGTCTGCCAGGAAGAGCCCGGGGCGGCAACCGGAAAGGAGACCCCAGCGCTGGTGCCGTCATCGTACCAGAGAGTGACACTCCAGGCGAACCCGGTCCCGTCGGCCGGAACGCTCTCACCTCGGAAGCTGTAGCTGAACGAGAGGGGTTCCGCTGAGCCGACGTACCGGACGATCTGACTGATGCCGCGGAGATACTGCTCGTAGTAGGACTTGCCCTGGACGGGATCGAGACGCACAGACTGCCCACCGGAGCGCTTATGCTCCTGGTCCACTTCGATGAAAGGGTGCTCCGAGACCCTCGCGAAGGTCCAACCGGGGAGGTGCCACTGCCGACTTACCGTCATGGTCTGGCGCACGATCTCGCGGTCCCAACCGCCCGAGGAGTACTGCGATCCGGCGGGCGGGGGAAGGAGATCATTCGGGTTCACGATCATCATGTTCTCGTTCCGACCGCCGGTAGGGCTCCGGAAGAAGTATCCCTGCGGGTTGCCCCACCGGTCCTCGATGGAGCTGCCCAGGTAAGCTGGATACCGCCTGCGCATGTCGAGCGGAAGCGACCGATCGTCCTGGATCGCGATGCGCTTCGCCAGGCTGACAGATGTCTGCGGATCGGCCGGCCCGTGAACCTCAGGCGCGAGGAGGTGCGCCGGAAACTCCTGGTGGTGTATCCACGGCTCGGCGTACCGAAACGAATACATCTCAGCACGCTCGTCCCAGCCCATGTGGCCGACCGATTCCAGGAATTGGAAGTGGAAATCCTCGTGCTCCGGGATCGCGGCAGGAGTCATGAATGCGAGCCACGTGCCCTGCTTCTCGACACGATTGCGGAAAGCCCACTCGAACACCCGGTAGTACTTCTCCGCCGCACCCCGGAATCCGTCTGAGCAGGCGAACAGGTATGCGGTGAACGAGCTTCGGTTCGCCCAGCGGCCTGCGTCGGGGCTCAGCCCGAGGTCGAAGCGGATTCGCAGCTCGCGGCGCGCGGCGTCGTACTCGGTCTGGAAGACGCGCGGCTCGGCGACCGACGTGCCGATCGCGAGGCATTCGCCGGTCTTGGTTTCGACGCAGGCAAACGGGTAGCGGCTGTTCCAGCCATCCCGCCCCGCCCCGTACCAGGCGCCGCTCCGGTAGATCCCACCCTCCTCGATCTTCCTGCTCGTGCGGACGTCGTCGTGCCAGACGCCGCCGACTGCATCGAGCGGGATAGAGAGCCAGGCGCTTACCGCGCGGTCTCCGCATTCCATGCTCTCGAAGGAGCAGGTGATCTCGACGCACTCCTGCATCGGCCGGTAGGTGACCATCCCTCGAAGGGATGCCTCTTCGATAACAAACTCCTGATGGACGGAATTATCCACGCGCCTGACCGCATCAGACGGCGACGACACCTGATAGCTCGCACGCTGCAATCTCACGCCGCGGTACCAGGCCATGCACTTGCCGCCGGGGACAGAGAGGTCGAGGTCGAGGCTCTCTACCGGCCTGTCGGGGCAGATCACGCGCCTGCTGAACTGCGGACCGTGGTCGTACTGGCCGAAGTACGCGGAGACCTCTGGCATACGGCTGCCGTCCGTATAGACCGCGTTCGCGTTCAACGCGAGGTGCCTGTTGAACCATCCGAAGGCCTCGCCCTCGACACGGGCCTGGCACCAACCGGAGAGCACGAGCGGCTCGGGCGTCTTCTGGTTGATCTCGACCCGGGCCTTCGGGCGCGCGTCGCTCACTCCCGAGACGCGCATCCACGAGCCGGGATGTCCGTTCGCCGACTCCTCGTAGCAGTCAGCCGGCGTGTTCCAGAATGCCGGCCCAACCTCCAGCAGGTCGGGCGCGTTTCGGTCCTCTATGACCTCCTCGAAGCGGATCGGGGAGGAATCGGCCCGAAACTCGCGTCCACCGATAGAGACCGAGCGAAGAGTGCCGTCGGAACGGTTAAGCGTCAGGGAGAGGTCGTCATCGGTCTCCAAACGGATGCTTCCAGCCGATTCACGCGCATTCGACTCGTTCGGAGAAACACCGTCGGGCACAGAAAACGAGGCGAGTATCGCCAGAACTATGGGACAGCAGATGATCATGGACTCGTTGACCTCCGGATAGAACTCGATTCCACTTCGAACGCCGGCTATCCTGCGTAGCGGCTCCGGCAAACAGGATTGGCTACGGGTCGCGGAGAATCATTATGGTGCGGAGGCGCGATTGGATATCAGGTCACTAGCGACTGTATTTGGAATACTCATGGCATGGGCGGCTGCAACTCGCGTCGGGGCAGGAACAACAGGTATCAAGATCAACCTGCGCGATGAGAAGCAGGTCATTCACAGCTTCGGGGCGTCCGATGCGTGGACCTGTCAGTTCGTCGGCGAGAACTGGCCGATCGAGAAGCGCGAGCAGATCGCGGACCTGCTCTTCAGCAACGAGACCGACGCCAGGGGAAACCCAAAGGGCATCGCACTCTCGATGTGGCGTTTCTACGTCGGGGCCGGGAGCGCCGAGCAGGGAGACGCGAGCCGCATCCACACACCGTGGCATCGGGCGGAGTGCTTCCTGAACGCGGACGGGACGT
The DNA here is from genome assembly GCA_017993055.1 of Armatimonadota bacterium. Lineage (NCBI taxonomy): Bacteria > Bacillati > Armatimonadota > Armatimonadota bacterium. The sequence continues at coordinate 15,099 of JAGONM010000014.1, read as the reverse complement.
ACGACTGGACAAAGCAGAAGGGTCAGCAGTACTTCCTAGAGGCCGCGCGCGAGCGAGGCGTTCCGTTCCTGCTGGCGTTCAGTTGCTCTCCTCCCGTTCATTACACGATCAACGGCATAGCACACTCCAGTGACAGGCGATGGACCCTCAACATTCGCGACGGTTCCGTGCCCGCTTTCGCCGATTTCCTGGTCGCCATTGCCGAGCACTTCCACGAGAGGGGGCTGAACTTCGACTTCATCAGCCCGGTGAACGAGCCTCAGTACATCTGGGACAGCAACAAACAGGAGGGCACTCCGGCCGAGAATGCGGAGATCTATGAGTTGACCCGCCTCATAGCAAAAAGGCTTCACGATAAGGGGCTGCCATCCGAGGTGGTGATCCCGGAGGCGGCCCGCATTGACTACCTCTGCTGGAAGAAAGGGAATCCTCGCGAAGCCCAAGCCGATGCCTTCTGGAATCACGCATCGTCCTATTACCTCGGCAACCTGCCCGCGGTAACTCATGCCGCATCCGCTCACAGCTACTTCACCACCTGGCCGATATCGAAGCAGGTGGAGACTCGCAGGCAGCTCCGTGAAGAGATGCAGCGGATCGATCCCGGACTCGAATACTGGCAGACCGAGTTCTGCATACTGGAAGCGAACGACGAGATCACCCACGGGCACGGACGCGATCTCGGCATGGACACGGCGCTCTATGTGGCCAGGGTTATCCACAACGACCTGACCGTCGCTAACGCGACACACTGGTCGTGGTGGCTGGCGGTCTCTCAGGCCGATTACAAGGACGGGCTCATCTATATCGAAGGAGAGAAGCCCGAGAACGACGGGCGCGTACTCCCCTCCAAGTTGCTCTGGGCGCTCGGCAACTTCTCGCGGTTCGTGAGGCCGGGCATGGTGCGGTTGGACGTATCGTACGATGTAGAGCGTTCCCCGCTCGAAACCACCACCGGCCTGATGGTCTCGGCCTACCTTGACAAGGAGAGAGGCCGACTGGCTATCGTAGCGATCAACACCGCGACCACAGCGCAGGCGATCAGGATCAAGGGCCTCAAGGTGCGGGGTGACTGCTTCGACACCTACACCACTTCGAAGACCCGGTCGCTCAAGAAGGCCGCCACACCGGCGAACAGGATCAACATCGCCCCGAGAGCGATAGTAACCCTGGTCGGCGCCGTCGAGTAGCCGACTCGAATCCATCTTGACCGCGGATCACCGAATCGCAATCTTCGTCGGTCTGCGCTATACTAGGCTCAGTATCACTGAGGCGGAGGTCAGAGTCAATGGAAGACAGCGAGAAGTTCACCGGATCGGATACCGAGGGAGGTATCACGAGCAGTTATCACATGGACGACGGGGTCGTGCTGAAGGTGCCGTATGCCTTCTTCGGCTCGATCTATGACGACGACGAGAAGAACGCCGCGTGGGAGGCGATGCAGCAGGACACGCTGACCATGGGGCCGCAGGTCGCCGCATTCCAGAAGGAGTTCGCGGCGATGTGCGGGACGAAGCACGCGTTCGCCTCATCCAACTGCACCACGGCGATGCACATCTGCACTCAGGCGTTCGGCATCGGGCCGGGCGATGAGGTCATCGTCACGCCGAACACGTTCATCGCCACTTCGCTCGTCGTTCTGAAGGAAGGTGCGCGGCCGGTCTATGCCGATATCGACCCTCGGACGTTCAACATCGACCCGAAGGAGATCGAGAGCAAGATCACGCCGCGGACCAGAGCGATATATGTCGTCCACTACGGCGGCCAGATGTGCGACATGGACCCGATCATGGAGATCGCGCGGAAGCACAATCTCTTCGTGCTGGAGGACTGCGCGCACACCCCCGGCGCGGAGTACAAGGGCCGCAAGGCAGGAAGCATCGGCGACGTCGGCTGTTTCAGCTTCCACTCGCTGAAGAACATGACCACCTGCGGTGAGGGTGGGATGATCACGACCAACCGCGATGACCTGGTCGATCCGATCGAGAAACTCAGGTGCATGAACCTCGAGCCGTGGAAGGACCAGACCGACTATTGGGTCCCGTCGCACTTCAACATCGTGGACGTCAACGGCAAGTGGGGCAACAACTACCGCATGAACGAGATTCAGGCGGCGGTCGGGCGAGCGCAGTTGAGGAAGCTTTCAATGCTGAACGAGAAGCGTCGCGAGTTCGGGCGCAGGATCACCGAGGGACTTAAGGGCATCAGGGGTGTAACCCCGGTCTACGAGGACCCGAACTGCTATCACGTCTATCACCTCTACACGGTCTGCGTCGAGGAGGAAGAGATCGGCGCGAGCCGGGATGATTTCATGCGCGTGCTCTACCGCGAAGAGGGCGTCCAGGGCATCCTGCACTACCAGCCGACGTACCACTTCGACGGCCTGAAGAAGCTCGGCTACGGAGATCACCTCTGCCCGATCCATGAGAAGTTCTTCTACCATCGGGAGTTCAACATTGCGATGCATCCGCGCCTGACCGACCGCGAGATCGAGGATACGGTCACCGGGATTCGCTACACGGCGGAGAAGGTGCGGCGGAGATAGGACGTATGGGACGGATGGGACCTATGGGAGGTGAGGATGAAGGTTATCAAGCAGGGCGGGCATCGGCTCTTCGAGAGCGACCCAGAGACGACACGAGTCGTAACGGAGATGCTCATCGATCTGGAGCGGAACGGGATGGATGCCGTTCGGAAGTACAGCGCCAGGTTTGACGACTGGAATCCTGAGAGCTTTGAACTGGACGACAGTCAGGTATCCGAGGCGATATCGCGCCTCTCGGAGCAGGCCATCGCCGACACGGATTACTGCCAGGCCAACGTTCGCGCATTCGCTCAGGCGCAACTGGAGACGATGAAGCCGCTCGAGACGGAGATCAGGCCGGGAGTCATCCTCGGGCACAAGCACATCGCCGTCAACTCGGTCGGCAGCTACATCCCCGGCGGGCGGTACCCGATGTTCGGCTCGGCTCAGATGAGCATCATCCCGGCGAAGGTTGCGGGCGTCAAGACCGTCGTCGCATGCACGCCGCCGGTCAAAGGTCAGGGATACTATCCCGCGACGATCAACGCCATCAAGAAGGCCGGCGCGGACCGAATCTTCATCCTGGGAGGCGTCCCGGCGCTCGCGATGATGGCATTCGGCATAGGCGACTTGGAGCCGGTCGATGTACTCTGCGGCGCGGGCAACAAGTACGTCACCGAGGCCAAGCGCCAGCTCTTCGGGCGATGCGGCATCGATCTGCTCGCTGGCCCGACTGAGATACTTGTGATCGCGGACGATTCGGCTGATCCGGCGCTCGTGGCATGCGACCTCCTCGGGCAGGCGGAGCACGATCCGAACAGCGGCATCTGCCTCATCACTCTGAGCGAGGACTTCGCACGCCGGACGGTCGCCGAGGTCGAGAAGCAGCTTCGGACGCTCCCCTCTGCTGATGTGGCTTCCGTCTCCTGGGCAAGCAACGGCATCGTCTATGCCACCGAGAGTCCCGAGGAGGCGGTCGCCTTGAGCGACGAATATGCGCCCGAGCACCTGGAGCTTCATGTGCAGGATCGGGACTTCTTCTTTGAGAGCCTTACCAACTACGGGTCGCTCTTCATCGGCGAGGAGACGACAGTCGCGTACGGCGACAAGTGCATCGGCACGAACCACATTCTCCCGACGAGCCGTGCCGCAAGATACACCGGCGGCGTATGGGTCGGCAAGTTCCTGAAGACCTGCACCTACCAGCGCATGACCCCGGAGGCCAGCCGCGAGATCGGCGCGGTCACCGAGCGCCAGTGCAAGCTGGAGCACATGCTTGCACACGGAATCACGGCGAAGGTGCGAGTTAAGCGGTACTCGGATCAGACGTGAGAAGCCGGCGCAGTTCCTCAGCGACGCATCCCCGTCCGATCGCGAGATCGAGGATGCGGTCAAGGGAATACCCAGTACCGACGACAAGGTTCGGAGACAAGCTGTGACGTCAGCAGGGATGGAGATAACACGAGCGATGCTGATTCTGCTGCTCCTGCTTCCGATATCCGCACGGGCTAATGATGTGTATGACATCCGTCCGATGTCGGAGCGCGAACTTATGGCCACGTACCAGAACGTGATGCTCGACGCCTGCCGTCACGCCGAGGTACAATGGCACGAGTGGTCGGCGGATCCCGAGGGCGGATACTGGGGCAACGCGATCAGCGACGGCAATGAAGGCATACGCGCGATCTCTCAGATGGTGCTCACATGCGGCGCGCTCCTGAAGTACTCGAATGCTTTGAAGGGCGACGAGCGCCGGAAGTATATGCGGAAGACCACCGCGGCGATCTACTACTGCATTTCAACGCACGTGACCGGAACGCAGATGTGCGCCGACGGCAAGCGATGGGGAGGCAGCTGGCAGTCGGCGATGTGGGCGGGGACGCTCGGCTTCGGGGCGTGGCTCATCTGGGACGACCTGAGCCCCGACTTGCGCCAGGGCGTCGAGCGCGTGATGGCATCAGAGACCGACCGCTTCCTCGGGAGCAAGCCTCCATTCGGTCGCTGGAACGATACCAAGGCCGAGGAGAACGGCTGGACGCTGATCTGCATTTCGCTCGCGGCCAACATGTTCCCCGAGCATCCTCACGCTCAGGTCTGGAACGAGAAGGCCATCGAGTACATGATGAGCACTCTCTCGACGCCCGCAGACCTGAGGGATACGAGCATCATAGACGGCAAACCGGTCAAGGAGTGGGTCTCGGGGGCGAACCTTCACCCGGATTTCACGCTCGAGAATCATGGTTTCTTCCACCTATCCTACGTCGAGTGCAGTTCGTACTTCCTCACTCAGGCGGCGATGCACTACATCTATGTCCATCGGCCGGTCCCCCAGGCGGCGACTCATCATCTGATGGATACCTGGGCGATGCTTCAGACGCTCCTGCTCCCTTGCGGCGACAGCGCTCGGCCTCAGGGGATGGACTGGGAGCTGCACGGCCTGCCGAACATCAACCTGATGGCTTCGCTCGGAACTCTCATGCGCGATCCGACAGCGACCGATGTGGAGAAGATCGTCCTGCAGAGGATTCGCACATGGCAGGAGATGCAGGACGGCGACCTGGCCGTCCCGGGTTCGAAGCTCGGATTTACCAGGCACTCGATCGTCGCCGAGCAGACGAGCTATGGCTTCCTCGCGCACAAGCTGTTCGGTCCTTCCAATCCGAGGCGGACCGGGCCGCTTCCTACTGAGGGTGTGCGGAAGCACAACTCGGTCGGGGTGGTTCTGCACCGGACGAAGAGCAAGCTCATGTCGTTCTCCTGGAAGAATCGGGTCATGGGCATGCTCGCCCCGATCGGAGAGGGACATCTCGGCAATCCGCACTTCACCGTCCCGATTCTCAACGGATTCGTCGGCTCGATGGAGACCGGGGGCGAGAACAAGCTCGATGTCGTCGAACACTCCTGGAAGGAGACTGCGAACGGTTTCGAGACGACAGGCGTGCTCCTCACGAATGGCGAGCAGTTGAGGCAGACGATCAAGGTTTGCTCGATCGGCGAGAGGACCGTCGTCTATCAGGACCGCGTCACCGCGATTACCGATGTGACCGTCACGCGTGAACTGGGCATTCCTTTCGGCATCGAGAACGACAAGCTCAGTGGCGGCAAGCGGAGCGTCTATCACCAGTACGGAAAGACCGTCTTCGATTGGGAAAAGGCTCAGGAGACCATGGTCATTCCAGGGTCGTGGGCGAATGTGGACGGCCGACTCGGCATCGTAACGGCAGCCGGGTCAGGACTGGCCTACTGCCAAGCCTCCGGATATAACCAGCAGGCGGTTTTCGCGGACGTCCTCTACGGCTCATTCTCGGACCAGCCCCGCAGTTTCAAGGCGGGTGATGAGGTTGCGAGCCGTATCGCGGTCTTCTTCACGGAGGTCTCACCGGAGGAGACGGCAGCGCTGGCGCAGTCGGTCCATGTGGAGCACACGGCGAACGGCGGTGTGCTTCGCATGAGGCTCCCCGAAGGCGGAGAGACCCGGCTTCCCCTGTTAGGAATTCCCAAATGAGATATGTGTGCGCGCTTGTGCTCGGGATGACCAGCGGAGTTCCTCGAGCCTACCGCGTGCCGTACTGCTACTGTCTGGCGCGAAGACAGCGACTGTTGCGGAGAATGAACCACTAGGACCGGTCACATGAACGTCGAACATCTGGCAAGGGACCTGGGCGTCGCCCCCATCCCGGAGACCTGGAGAACGCACCGGCAGGCATTCGAGGCGTGGCAGTCATCCGGCGGCTGTGGAGCCGAGATGGGCGTGATCCCGACAAACTCGGCGGAAGTCTTTGGGCTGCCGTCGGACTGCATGGGGGACCTCGAGGCGGTCTGCGCTGAGATCAGGAAGAGCTCCGCGCTTGCTGCACTCGCAGGGCTCTGGCACTTCCTCCTCTTTCACCAGCCGGGAATGCGCGGACTCGGCGAGGATGTGCTGCCCGCCCCCGTGGCCGCACTCGGTAGGGCCGCCCCCCTCTTCCACATCGCTGTCCTGGTCTCCGGCACGGAACACGCTCTCCGGGCCTTCCGCGACACGGGTGTATCAGAGCAGATCGCCCTCGATTCCCTGAGACAGTGCGGTTCGCAGATGATAGACCACCGCGAGCGGTATGGTGTTTACGGCATGCGGTTTCTCGGCTGGATGCGCAACTACTTCAATGCGATGATGTTCCGCCTCGGACGCCTTGTGTTCAACACCAATGACTACACGTGGCCGTTCCGCGTCTACCGGCATCGCAAGAAGGGTGAACTGATTGCATTGTGCGACGCCGGAAAGCTCTACCGCGCGGATGGCACGGCTGACGGCACGAACGGCATCACCGACCCGGAGCCGTGGGAGTCGGCACTCGGGATAGGCACCGACTTCGTGAGAGGAAACCCCGTCCTGCCCGGCGCGCTGGCCGGGAGAGAGATCGTCACACTCTCAACGAGCGACTGGAAGCCGACTATCACGCCCGGCGACGACATGGTCGAGGTCCACATCCCCGGACGGAACAGCGGCGGCGCGCTGATCTGGGACGACTGTCTCGCGTCCTACGCTCAGGCGCTCGAGTTCTTCCCCCGCCAATACCCGGAGAAGAACTTCACGTCGTTCACCTGCTGGTCCTGGCTGCTCGATCCGAGCCTTCCGACGATACTGCCGGCTGAGTCGAACATCGTGAAGTTCCAGTCGCCCTTCCACCTGCTGCCGGTAGTCGGCTCGGACGGTCAGTGCCGAGACCTTGCCTTCGGAGATCCATCCGTTGACCTGGCGGGATTCACTCCCAAGACGTCGCTACAGCGGGCGATCGTCGATTTCGTCCGGGCGGGCAACCGGATGCGCTCGGCTGCCGGATTCATCACCATTGAAGAGATGCACGCGCTCACGGGCGCGGGACGATGTTGAACTGATTCGGAGGAAATCGGAATGGAACGAACACCGTCTCTCATGAGGGCATTCAGTCCGCTGCTTGTTGTACTTGCCGTCTGCATCGCGACGTCCGCCTGCGCGATGACTATAGCGGAGGACGGCGAGTCGGACTACTGCATCGTTGTTGCGTCGGATGCGATCACGCCCGAGAAGACGGCGGCGTACGGACTGCAGAGCTACCTGAAGCGGGTAACCGGCGCGGACTTCCCTGTCAGGAACGAGCAGGCAGCAAGAAAGCATGCGCGCCAGATTCTGATCGGCCAGTCCAAGAGCGTCCGGAGCCTACTGCCCGATGTGGACTGGAGGTCGCTCGGTCACGACGGCATCATCATCCGAACTATCGGCAACAAACTGATTCTCGCCGGCGGGAGGCCCCGGGGAACACTCTATGCAGTGTATACCTTCCTGGAGGACACAGTCGGCTGCCGGTGGTGGACGAGCACCGAGAGCACTATCCCCAAGAAGAAGACTCTACGCATACCGGAACTGAACATCAACTACACGCCGAAGCTGCTCTGCCGCGAGGCATACTATGAGGACACGAACGCCAATCCGCTGTTCACGGCCAAGCTGAAGCTGAACGGGCACTTCTCGGCCATTCCGGAGGAGTACGGCGGACACTACTCGATCCTCGGCTGGTGCCACACGTCGTACGCCCTACTGCCCCCGAACACGTATTTCGCCGCCCACCCTGACTGGTACAGCGAGATCAACGGCAAGCGCAGCGCCGACTGGGGACAGCTCTGTTTCAGCAATGAGGAGATGCGCAAGGAACTCACCCGCCAAGCCCTGGAATGGATACGTAAGAACCCGAATGCGGGCATCATATCCATCAGCCAGAACGACTGGGGCGGCAACTGCCAGTGCGCCAGGTGCAAGGCCGCCGACACCGAGGAGGGATCGCCCTCAGGCTCGCTCATCAGAGGGATCAATGCGATTGCCGAGGAGATCGAGAAGCAGTACCCGGACATGCTGATCGAGACGCTCGCTTACCAGTACACCCGCAAGCCGCCGCTCCACGTCAAGCCGAGGAAGAATGTCGTCGTGCGCCTCTGCTCGATCGAGTGCAACTTCGGCAGGCCGCTGGACAGCGACTACAACGCCGGGTTCCGCGACGACCTGCGCAACTGGGCGGCGATCGCGCCCAACCTCTACATCTGGAACTACGTCACGGACTTCGCCGGCTACATCCAGCCGCATCCGAACATGAGGGCACTGGCGCCGGACATCCGGTTCTTCGTCCGCAACAACACCATCGGCATCTTTGAGCAGGGAGACCCGGGATGCACGATCGGCGACTTCGACAAGATGCGCGTATGGCTGCTCGCCCACGTGATGTGGGACCCTTCGAGGGACGAGAAGGCGCTCACGGCGGAGTTCATGAACGGCTACTACGGCAGAGCAGGATCGTATCTTCAGCAGTATCTGGCTCTGGTCCACGATTCCTGCGAGAAACGGAACATGCACCTGGGATGCTACAACGGCGACCTGAGTTTCCTGACGCTAGAGGTGATGAACGAGGCGCTGGGCCTCTTCGCCAAGGCACAGGAGTCGGTGAAGAACGACCCGGTCCTGTCCGCAAGAGTGCGCCGCGAGCGGCTGGTGCTCGACCACGCGCTGCTGAGAAACTACTGGGGATACAAGCAGGCATCGGAATCGGGCGGAGTAGCGTTTGCCGGCCCCGCTGATCCGGGGAAGCTGGCCAAGGAGTTCGTAGACCTGGCGAGGCGATACAAGAACCGGAATGCCACCGAGGGCCAGTCGTTCGAGTCCTATGTTCCCGGGCTCGAGGCGCTGTTCATCATCCCACCGACTCCCGAGGAGCTGAGCGCGCTGCCAAAGGAAGACTGCATCGTAATCGAGGAGAACGCGATGCAGCTCATCGGCAAGGAGAACGGCTGGGTAGAGGCGGTGCAGGACTCCGCCGCGTCGGACGGAGCGGCGGCCCGGATGCCCGGGAGTCACACGCAGTGGGCGACGCAGTTCAGCATCACCGCCGATGTCGCGAAGCAGTTGGAGGGCAAGTGGAAATGTTACGCCGTCATCCGCTGCGAGACCGGCGACGCGGGAAGCGGCTTCCAGGTGGGGATATTTGACCCGGCGAGCGGGTTCGTTGCGCGACCCACTCCATATTGCCCGAAGGCGGATGCGGGGAGGTACAAGACCTACTACCTGGGTTCGCATGCGCTCAGGCAGGGCATGTACCTCTGGGTCGCCCCATTCGGCGACGGCAACGCTATGAAGGCCATCTACACCGACCGCTTCGTGCTGGTGCGCGACAAGTAGCCGACTGGGTTTCGAGGAACACACTTGAGGTGTCCGGATGCAAACGCTTGACGTAGTGCTGGTCACTCTGGCTATTGCCGCGTGCTGCTGATCGTCAGTTGGTGCGACTAGCTCTCGGCGAACAACTCCATCTGGGTAGCTCCCTGGAGAATAGTAACGTGGGCAAGGCGATCTGCGCCGACAGGTTAGTCCTCGTCCGGGACAGGTAGTCATGCGCTCTTGTCATCCGCCGGCCGTCCGGGAGAGTGCGACCGTCAGGACCGGGCGGAAAACGGACCATAGAGGCAGTACTCCCGCCCTCGCAGGACGTTCGTCTACCTCAGCGGGAGGGTGACCGTGAAGGTGCTTCCCTTTCCGGTCTCGCTGCTTACGCAGACGGTTCCGTCCATCATCTCGGAGAGGTGCTTCACGATCGAGAGGCCCAGGCCGGTTCCCCCGGACTGCCTAGATCTGGCTTTGTCCACGCGGTAGAACCGTTCGAAGATGCGAGGCAGTTCGTCCGGTGCGATGCCGATCCCCGTGTCGGCGACCTGCAGCGACAACCGGCCACTCTCCACGTACGCGGAAATCGTGACTCGACCATTGTGCGCGTGAGTTTGCGCCTGCCCACCCACCCCGTGCACTATCGCATTGTCCACCAGGTTGATGAGGATTTGTTGAACAGCGTCCTGATCGCCCCGCATGACCAGGTCGTCCGGAACGTTGGATGAGAGTTCCTGAGACATCTGCTCCGCCTTGGGCATCAACTCCGACAGAACATTTTCGACGACCGCTGAGATCCGAAACTCGTCCCTGCGAACCGGGCGCCATCCGGATTCTATCGTGGCAAGATCGAGGAGATCCTCGGATATGGCGGTCAGCCGATCCGCTTCGGTCACGATCTTCTCCGCTAGTTCGCCCGCAAGCTTGTCGTCCTTCTCTCCTCGGAGGACTATCGTCTCGGCCATAGCCTTGATCGAGGCCAGAGGAGTCCGCAGTTCATGGCTCACATTGGCCACGAAATCCCTGCGCACGGAGTCTATGCGCCTCACCGCCGTCAGATCGTGCATGACGATCAGGGCTCCCGGAGGACCGTCGGGTTTCTCCAACGGGGCAACGAAGACGTTCGTATAGGGCTGCTCCGATGTCTGGAGCTGAACCTCGAGCGATGCAGGTGTACCGGTGCGAAGGACGCGGCTAACCAGTTCCGAGATGTCGCGGCTCAGTGTGGCCTCGATGACGGTCCTGCCCTGAACCTGCATGATGTCCGCGCCGAGAAGACCGGAAGCCGCGGGGTTCAGCATCTGCACGCGAGCGTTCGAATCCACGACGGCGATCCCGTCGTCCGCTTTGTCGAGAATGGTCTGCAGCTTGGCCTTGTCGGCGGCAAGTTCGTCCATTGCGCGCCGGAGCTCAGCGGCCATCTGGTTGAGCGTTACCGCCAACTCCTCGATCTCATTCCCCGGCTCGGCGGGCGCATCGAGTCGCAGATCGAGGTCACCCTGGGCGAATCTCCGTGCCGCGATGCTCATCGCCGAAATGGGCCTCGAGACGTTGAAAGAGATCATCACCCAGGCGAGAACTGCGATCAGAGACACAAGCAGGGCCGCGACGAAGAACACCCGATGGATGATCCCCCGCGCCTCCTCGACCAGCGACAGGTCTTCGGCAAGCCGTGCGACTCCGAGGGGATGCGCGGCATCGCCAATCCTGGCGGCCACGTAGAGCATCCTGATATGCAGGGTTTCGCTGTATCGGATCGTCCAGCCGGAGCCGGATGCAAGAGCCTGTCGGACCTCCGGGCGGTCGTTGTGGAGTTCCATGTCGGAGTAGTCGTACTCGCTGTCGCCGAGCACTCGACCGTCTGCGCCAATGATCGTGACGCGGCGTCCAAGCTGCCCGCCCGCCTCTCCGGCCAGCGGATCGACGGCCTCGGGCCCGGAAGTCATCAACGGCAACGCGAGCTTCGCAACGAAACGGCACTCAGTGAGCAGTGCGCCGCGGAGTGAGGAGACGTAGCAGTTGTCTGTCCACTGCGAGAGATAGATTCCCAGCGCCGCGATGGATACCAGGACTAGCAGGTAGGCGAACGCGATTCTCCAACGGATGCTTCGCAAAGGTCTCATGGTCATTCCGCGAACTTGTACCCGACTCCTCGGACAGTAAGTATGCGTTCGGGCCTGGAGGGGTTCTCCTCGACCTTCTCCCTGAGCCTGCGAATGTGCACATCTACCGTGCCCGCGTCTATGTACTCATCCTCTCCCCAGACTCGATCAAGGAGGACCGAGCGCTCCATCACCCGTCCTCGGCCGGTGAGGAGAACATGGAGCAGTTCAAATTCCTTGAGGCGAAGATGCACCTCTGTCCCTTCGACCGTCACCAGCCGGCGTTCGACGTCAAGCTCGACCCCATGCGCGCTTAGCAGATTGGAGGGCTGAACACCCTGCATCGAGCGCCGAAGGGCGGTTCGAATCCTCGCGATCAGTTCCAGCATTCCGAACGGCTTAGTGATATAGTCGTCGGCACCGACTTCGAGACCTACCACCTTGTCTATCTCTCTCGACTTGGCGGTCAACATCAGGATCGGGATGCCAGAGGTGCGTCGGATCAGCCGGCAGACCTCGAGGCCGTCAATACCGGGAAGCATGATGTCAAGCAGCACGAGATCGGGCTTCTCCTGCTCCATCATCTTCAGGGCGGACGGCCCGTCCGCCGCGACGCAGGTCTTGTATCCCTCCTCGGAGAGATTGAGGGCGATAGTCTCGGCCAGAGGGGCTTCGTCTTCGACTATGAGTATCTTCGGCACATACGCCTCCAAGGAGCATTGTACAGGGGATGGGAGTGCACTGCAACACCCGGCGGGGACCCCAGGACACCTTTAAGGCACAGACAAGTCCGGTGAAAGCATTCTGCAAACTGGCCGGGTTATGCTGAAGTCGAACGCAGGCAAGTCACACAACGGAAAGGAGAGATCACGCGTGAGAAAGATCGCAGTAGCAATGTGCCTGACAGCGGGCATGCTCTGCGCGGGAAACACCGCCGCGCATGCGCAGGATGATCTAGCCGCGCAGATTGCGGAGATCAGGCAGCAAGTCGAGGAACTGCAGAAGCATCTCGAGAAACTGCAGGAAGCTCAGTCGGCCGCGACAGCTTCTCAGGAAGACGCGGAGAGCCTGTCATCCACTGTGCAGCAACTGAAGGATGCGGTGGAGGAGCCTGAAGGAGCCATACAGACTACCGTAGCCGACGTTGCCAAGCTGAAGAAGATCAAAGTGTCCGGCTATGTCCAGGCTCGGTCCGAGTCCTACCAGAATATCGATGGTGCGAGCAATCTCGGCGACAACAAGACGCTTGACAACAGGTTCTACGTACGCAGGGGCCGCTTCAAGATCACCGGCCAACCCACCTCCAAAACCGTCGGCGTCGTTCAGCTGGACATATGCGGATATGACCGGAGCAGGGTAGAGACAAAGGACCTGTACCTCGAGTACCACCCCTGGGGCGTGGCAACGCCCGCGCCGTTCTTCGTCCGGTTCGGACAGCAGAACTGGCCCTTTGGCTATGTGATCGAGCGTTCGTCTTCGGCCCGCGAAGTACCGGAGCGCCCGAAGCTGTTTGGGGGCACCTCGGTGAGCCTGTCAGGCTACCCATCGTTCAACGGTCTCTTCCCCGGGGAGCGCGACAAGGGCATCGCTCTGTTCAGCACGGAGACCAGCAAGCTGGATTGGGCGCTGGGCGTGTTCAACGGCACGGGGACCAAGTCCGGTGACCCTGGGAAGTCGTTCCTGGAGAGCGGCGGGAAGTTCGAGGACAACAACGGCGGCAAGACCATCGTCGGGCGGTTGCGATACCCGGTCACTGAGAGCCTCAGCGTGGGTGCTTCGATCTTCAGGGGAACTCAAGCGGTACGCGCGGTCTCGAACGCGCCGGCCGCCGCGAAGGTGGATCAGACTCGCCTGGGACTGGACTTCCAGTACTACATGGAAGGCGCATCGATCAAGGGCGAGTACGTATCCGGCAAGGAGCCCTACTACTCCAACACGACCATTACGCCCAATGGTACATCAGGAACGAACCGCACGGTAAGCGGATGGTATGTCGTCGGCGTGAAGAACCTCGGTCCTGACTACCAGGCCGTAGCCCAGTATGACGTGCTCGACGACAGGGCGCTAAACGCTACCTTCGGGACGCTCAGCACCTGGAACCTTGGACTCGTCCGCTTCCTTGACGAGGCCACGAAACTCAAGCTGTTCTATGAAATCAACGATGAGGAGAGAAACTCGGTAGACAACAACGGGTTGCGCGTCGAGATGATCACCGTCTTCTAGTCCTGAGGGAAATGAGGAGAAACCAATGAAAAACAAGATGCTCGAAAAGGTATACGTTATCATGCTGGCTGCGGCGGTGGCCGCCGGCTTCGCTCTGCCGGTCGTGGCGGCCGGCGGAATGATTAAGATCAAAGGCTCCGATACGGTCCTGCCCCTCGCTGCCGCGTGGGCAGAGGCCTATATGAAGAAGAACCACGACGTAATGATCTCCGTCACGGGAGGCGGCTCCGGAGTGGGGCTGGCCGGCCTCATCAACGGCTCCTGCGACATCGCGAACGCCTCCCGTGCGGCAAGGCCGAAGGAAATCACGCAGGGCCGTGATCGCAACGTGACGCTCAAAGCGACAACCGTTGCCAAGGACGGTGTGGCGGTCATCGTCAACCCGGCCAATCCGATGACGAACATCTCAATGGCCAACCTCGCGAAGCTCTACACCAGCGCCAACAACTGGAAAGACGTGGGCGGCGAGAACATGAAGGTCGTCGCGATCGGCAGGGACAGCAGTTCCGGCACTTACGTGTTCTTCCAGGATACTGTGCTCAAGGGCAAGCGGTTCCGCCAGGAGACCCTTACCCTGCCCTCCAACAATGCCATATGCCAGTCGGTGGCACGGGACAAGGGAGCGGTCGGCTACGTCGGTCTGGCATTTGCCAAGGAGTTCGTTGCGAAGAAGAAGGTGAAGATAATCGCGGTTGACGGCACAGCAGCAAGCGATGAGTCCGTCAAGAGCGGCAAGTACAAGCTCTGGCGCCCGCTCTACTGCTACACCAACGGCCAGCCCAAGGGCGAGGTCGCCGACTACCTCAAGTTCGTCACCGGGCCCGAAGGCCAGAAGATGGTGGAGAAGCTGGGCTACGTGGCGCGCTGATGCGGCCACGGTGACTAGGACTTCGAGCCTGGAGGCATCACGTTCGAGATCCTCCAGGCTCTCTTGTTCTTATGGTATGCAGGGATAGGTTAAGCAGGGCGAACGCACGTTGTTGATAGCCATCTAGGTCCCCACAAAGATCGCCTCCAGGAATGACGTGTCCCAGCAGGCTTGTTTTATCGATGCCCTCACGCTCATCTTGCCCTTTACCAGGTTGATC
>JAGONM010000013.1 GCA_017993055.1 Armatimonadota bacterium | reverse complement strand
GGAGCGCGCGCAGAAGGCGAAGCGCGCCCGCCAGAAAGCCCTGGAAGCGCTGGCGGCATAGTGATGAAAATCAAGTCCGCGAGACACGAGCCCAAAACAAATGTACACACTCCAGCAGGAGTGACCCTGACGACCGCGAGTTCTTGCGCGGGCATACCCTATATGCTATAATCTGCCGTGCCTGCGGCGGGTTCGGCACGCCCGGTCCGCGCGGTTCGTTCAGCGGCCCAGGGGGGAGGAATCATCCTTTGATAGACACCAGCAATTTTCGAACGGGGCTCTCGATCATAGTTGACAACGACATCTACACCATAGTTGACTTCCAGCACGTGAAGCCCGGCAAGGGCGGCGCCTTCGTCCGCAGCAAGCTCAAGAACGTCAGAAACGGCGCGGTCATAGACAAGACGTGGCGCGCCGGCGAAAAGATGGAACAGGCGATCCTCGAGCGTCGGCCGATGCAGTTTCTGTACAGTCAGGACGGCGACTACCACCTCATGGATACCGAGACATTCGATCAGATCGCGGTCGAGAAGTCAGCGTTCGGCGATGCCGTCAAGTACCTCAAGGAAGGCCAGGAAGTCAGCGTTCTGAGCCACGAGGGACGTGTCATCGGGGCCGAACTGCCGATCACCGTCGAACTCGAGATCACCGAGACCGATCCCGGCGTCCGCGGCGACACCGCTTCCGGCGGCTCGAAGCCCGCCACGCTCGAGACCGGTGCCGTCATCCAGGTGCCGTTCTTTATCAACGTCGGCGACAGGGTCAAGGTAGACACGCGTACCGACGCCTATCTGGAGCGCGCGAAATAGCAGGCTGACCTGAGGGTGGACGCGAATGAGGCGAAGACAGCCCGATAGAGTTCGACCTCTCCGCATTCCCGAGTCCGTCTACACGCTCGTCGAGCGGTTGTTCGAGTGGGGTGGGGCCGCGTTCATCATCGGGGTGGCGTATGTCGGCTGGGGTCTTTTCACCGGTCGCATGGACTCCGCGATGCACCTGCCCCCGGAAGAGCGCTTCAAGATCGCGCAGAACGTCCTTTTCGCCTGCAAGATCATCGGCTACGGAGGGCTCGCCTGCCTGATCGGCGCCGCCGCGAGGTTCTGGCACGAGGAGACGGTAGGGTACGTCTTCCTGATCGCCGGGGCCGCTCTCTACTGGGGGGTGGCGGCGCTCGTGGGCCCCTCCGTTCAGGGCATGAGACAGGAAGCCGGGCGCCTGGCGGTATTTGCCCTCGCTCAGATCCAGACTCTCGGTTTCGCGGCTCTGGCGTTGGCGGTGCCGTTCATCCTTGCCGACTTCTGGGCGAGGCTCAGCGGGGCCAGAAGGTTCCGAGCCAAGGTCAAGCCGTCGAAGAGCGCCGCGCAGGAGCCGGTTGCGCCGAGCAGGTCGTGCCTGTTCTGCTGGCAGATGCCTTACTGTCGTGACTACCTTCGGAAGGTCTGCACGGCATACGAGACGAAGAAGACCTGCTGGCGGATCAAGAGCGGCTGCTACTGTGACGAGAACATGATCCTGAAGGTTCTCCAGAAGAGCAAGACGAGCAAGATCCCCGGCTTCGATCAGAAGTTCAGCAAGCCGGACGTCGGAGCTGTGAAGAACCTGACGCCCGCGCAGAAGCGTGAGCGGTGCAGGCAGTGCTTCCTCTACATGGAGCACCAGAAGTGGAAGTACAAGTTGCTCAGCCCGCTGGCCTTCCCGGCGGTCATCGGCCTCATCTGGTACTTCCTGGAGCCGATGAAGGCCCTGCTGGGCAGAGCGATCGCTTTCACCGACCAGTTTGCGGGCGTCGTCTCCTTCGGGCCGTCGCCTGAGCAAGTTGCGAAGTACCCTTGGCTGAACGTGCAGGAGTCTTCGGGAGTGGTGGAGTGGATATTCATCATTTGCATCGGCTTCATCGCTGTGAGCTATCTGCTCCGCCTGATCGAGTACGCAGTTTTCGATCTCAAGATCTGAGGACTCTCCGCGAGGTGATCGGACCAGTCCTTGGCAACCGGGTGAAGGAATGGATATAGAGGAAATCGGTCAACTGGTAGATTTGGTCCGCGGAGCGAGGATATCGGAACTCGCGGTCACCTTCGACGGTTCGACGGTCAGGCTGCGCAGGCCGCTGCCGATCTCCCGGCCCGCACCCGCCGCCCCAGCGCCGGTCGCGGACTCGAGGCCTTCCGAAGAGGACTCCGGCCGGAGTGAGCCCGCCGAGCCGATCCCGGCCGGGGTGTTCATCAGCGCTCCGATGGTGGGCATCTTTCACAGCGCCGGGAATGCGGTCGCGCCCGGACTGGCCGTCAAGGCAGGCCAGTCGGTAGGCGCCATCGAATCCATGAAGCTGATGAACGACGTGGTGTCGGAGCACGACTGCGTGATCGAGGAAGTGATCATCGAAGACGGCTTGCCCGTGGAGTACGGTCAGCCGCTCTTCCGGCTGCAGCCATCCTGATTCCGCGAGGGAGGTCCGTCATGTTCGCAGTGCTCAGAAATGAACGAGGCCAGTGGGCGATCATTGAGATTCTGGTGGTCGTAGCGATCATCGCGGTCGCAGCGTACTTCATCCTGCCCGGTTACTTGAGCGGCAGTGGCAAGAGCGGCGGCTCTGACCGGGTCCACACCCCCATCGGCCAGGCGGAGAGCGTAGATTGTCGGAACAACCTGAATCAGCTTCGGAGCGCCATCGAGATGGAGCGCAGTTCCGGCGAGGACGGCCGCGTACCGGCTTCGATAGCCGACTTGGGGCCGAGCATGTCGTCGGTGAGCAAGTGCCCGATCTCCGGCAAGGAGTATTCCTACGATCCATCAACCGGCCGGGTTTCCTGCTCGACCCCGGGGCACGAGAAGTACTGAGGTCAATCCGCCGACCGCCGATAACCGGAGCACGCAATGTTCAAGAAGATACTGATCGCGAACCGAGGAGAGATCGCCGTCCGGGTGATCCGCGCCTGCCGGGAGATGGGGATCGCCAGCGTGGCGGTCTACTCTCAGGCCGACGCGGATTCCATGCACGTTCGGCTGGCTGACGAGGCCATCTGCGTCGGGCCACCGTCAAGCAAGGACAGCTACCTGCATGCGCCGAACATCATCAGCGGCGCCGTGATCACCGGCGCCGACGCCATCCACCCCGGCTACGGTTATTTCTCCGAGGTGCCGAGCTTCGCCGAGGCCTGCGAGGCCTGTAAGGTCAAGTTCATAGGCCCGAAACCTTCCTGCATCGAGAAGATGGGCGACAAGGCCAGGGCCCGCGAGATGATGATCTCCGCCGGAGTGCCTGTCATCCCCGGCACCAAGGGTGTGCTGCAGAACGAGCAGGAGGCCCTCAAGCTTGCGCGCAAGATGGGCTATCCCGTCATGATCAAGGCCGCGTCCGGCGGTGGCGGCAAGGGCATCCGCCTAGTGCAGAACGAGGAGGAACTCTCACGGGTGCTGAAGATCGCCCAGACCGAAGCGGAAGCCGCATTCGGCAACGCGGATGTCTACATGGAGAAGTTCCTCGAAGATCCGCGGCACATCGAGGTCCAGATTCTCGCGGACGAGTACGGGCACGTAGTGCATCTGGGAGAGCGTGAATGCTCGATCCAGAACCAGCGGCATCAGAAGATGCTCGAGGAAGCGCCTTCGGTTGCCGTCACGCCGAGCCTGCGCTCGAAGATGGGCGAGGCCGCCGTCAAAGCCGCCCGCGCCGTCGGATACTCGAATGCCGGTACCGTCGAGTTCCTGCTCGACTCGAAGGGCAACTTCTTCTTCATGGAGATGAACACCCGCATCCAGGTCGAACATCCGATAACCGAACTCGTGAGCGGCGTTGATCTCCTCAAGTCCCAGATTCGCGTCGCCGCCGGAGAGAAGCTCGATCTCAATCAGAAGACCATCCGGATCAACGGTCACGCCATCGAGTGCCGGATCACCGCTGAGGATCCGGACCGGGATTTCGCGCCCTCCTCGGGCAAGATCGAGGAACTCATAATGCCGGGCGGGCTCGGGGTTCGCCTCGATACACATATCTATCCGGGGTACGTTGTGCCGCCGTACTACGACTCGCTGCTCGCCAAGCTTATCGTGTGGGGACGCGACCGGGACGAGGCCATCGGCAGGATGACGCGTTGCCTGTCCGAGTTCCATTTCGGCGGCCTTAAGACCAATGTGTCCTTCCATGAAAAGATCATGGCGAACTCCTACTATCGGCGTGGCGAGCTTTCCACGAGTTTCATCAAGCGCTGCATGGAGGACAACCCGCAGTAGGCGGCGCGGTGCGTCCGGTATCGGAGCTAGTCATTGGGAACTAAGACCAGGCGGGCAGCCAGGGAACTCGCGATCAACGTTCTTTACCAGATTGACGTGGCGCATCTGCCGAAAGACGAAGCGCTGGAGACCGCGATCGAGAATACCGACCTCGAGCCGGCGGCTGTGGACTTCACTCGCGAACTCGTCGAGGGTGTGGTCGGGCATATAGGCGAGATTGACGCGGTCCTGAAGCGGCTCTCGGTTGGATGGGAACTCCAGCGCCAGCCCGCCGTAGACCGCAACATCCTCAGGATGGCGATATACGAGATACTCCACCTCGACTACATTCCCGAGAGCGTTTCGATCAACGAGGCAGTGGACCTCGCGAAGAAGTACAGCACGGCCGAGTCGGGCAGGTTCGTGAACGGCGTGCTCGGCACGCTGGTGCGGGAATCCCACACCGGGACGGAGGGCTGATGACATGGCGGCGATGATACTGGACGGAGCTTCAACATCGAAGACGATCCGCGAGGAGATAAAGGCGGGCGTGGCCGGGTTGGTCCAGTCGAACGGGGTCACCCCGCATCTCGCGGTGGTGATCGTCGGAGAGGACCCGGCGTCTCAGGTCTATGTGAATATGAAGAAGAAGGCCGCCATCGCCGCAGGGATGATCTCGACAGTTCACGAGCTTCCCGCGGATTCCTCCCAGGGCCGCGTTCTAGCGATCGTCCGGGGCCTGAGCGCCGATCCCAGCGTCCACGGGGTTATGGTCCAGCATCCGCTGCCGGGCCATCTCGACGAGCAGGCGGTGCTCGATGCGGTCTCGCCCGACAAGGACGTTGACGGGATCAGCCGCCACAGCCTGGGAAGTCTCATGACCGGCGCCCCGATGTTCGTCGCGGCAACTCCCGCCGGGATCATAGAGCTTCTCGACCGCTACGAGCTTCCGATCAAGGGCCAACATGCGGTCGTCGTGGGTCGGAGCATCATCCTCGGCAAGCCGGTCGCGCTCTGCCTGCTCAACCGCCACGCGACGGTGACCGTCTGCCATACGCGAACCCGCGATCTGGGGGAGATGACCCGACAGGCGGATATCCTGGTCGCGGCCGTCGGCAGGCCGGAGATGATCACCGGCGATATGATCAAAGAAGGCGCGGTCGTGATTGATGCCGGGTACAACAAGGTTGAAGGCCGGGAGAAGGACGTCGGCGATGTTGACTACGAGGCCGCACTGCGGAAGGCGTCGGCGGTCACCCCGGTCCCGGGCGGAGTCGGTCCTATGACCATCGCGATGCTGCTCTCAAACACGCTTAAGGCGGCTGCAAACCTTGCCGGACCCGGTTAGTCGCGACATATCGGCACACCCCTATATGATTGACAGGCGCCGCCGGATTGACGCCGCACTCGATGCGTACCTCCCGCCGGAGGATCGCCCGCCCGAGGCCCTATTCCGCGCCATGCGCTACAGTGTCATCGGCGGAGGCAAGCGGCTTCGTCCGATCCTGACTCTCGCGGCCTGCGATGCCGTCGGCGGCGACCCCGACAATGCACTTCCGACGGCCTGCGCCATCGAGTTCATCCACGCCTTCTCCCTGGTCCACGACGACCTTCCCGCGCTTGACAACGACGACCTGAGGCGCGGCAAGCCCACCAGCCACAAGACCTTCGGCGAGGCGATGGCGATACTCGCGGGTGACGCGCTCCTGGCCTTTGCGTTCGATGTGATCTGTCGCACGAACGGAGTTCCACCCGAGGTGCTGATCCGGGTCATCGGCCGAATAGCCGAGGCCGTCGGCGTCGAAGGGATGATCGCTGGCCAGGTCGCGGACATCGAGGCGGAAGGGAAGAAGACTGATCTCGACACCCTCCGATTCGTCCACAGCCGCAAGACCGGCGCGCTCATCGCGGCGTCGGTCACAGCCGGAGGGCTGATCGGCGGTGCCTCGGATAGGCAGCTGGAGGCGCTGGACGCCTACGGAACGGGCGTCGGCCTCGCGTTTCAGATAGCCGACGACATCCTTGACCTGGTGGGCGACCAGGAGCAGCTCGGCAAGACTGTCGGCAGCGATCTGCGCAAGGAGAAATCAACCTACCCGGCGATTGTCGGGCTGGAGCGATCGAGGATGTTGGCTCAGTCGGCATCGGATGATGCCGTCTCGGCGCTGACCGGCTTCGACCATCGGGCCGATCCGCTCCGGGCGATCGCGCGGTTCGTGGTCCAAAGGCAATCATAGGTCCCGCGCGATCTGCTCGACCTGTGCCTGCGGTCTATTCGCCCTTCAGCGCCTTCACCCGCTCCTGCGCCTGCTCCAGTTGCGGGTTCTTCAGACCCAGCTTGATCGCGCGCCGATAGCAGGCCTCCGCCGTCCTCGGCATTGGCACTCGGTCGGCCGCCTGCGCTCTCGCCAGCCAATGATTCGCGTTGTCGGGATCGAGCCTCGTCAGATGCTGCGCCAGTCGGTACTCGTCCCTTGGGCGGCCGGCTCTGCGGTACTCGTCCATCAGGTTCACGATCGCTGTCACGCTCGTCGGGTAGTAGGCGACCCCGGCCTCGAGCCGATCAAGTCCCTGTGCGGATATCCCATCGGGCGAGGTCGTCGTGTTGCCCATCCCGTAGCGGATATCGGGCCTGACGCCGCGGGATTCGTCGAAGTACTGCTCACCCCGCGAGGCCGACGCGGCGCCGGGCGAAGCTGCCCCGTATCCGCCGGCGGACGCCGCGCCCTCCTTCGCGTCGCCGGTCATCCCCCAAGCCGTGCTCTGCGCCCCGCCCAGCGGCGACTGCTTCAGATTGTTCGTGATCTGCTCGGATGGTTCGCGCGTCGGCGCGGACGCGGCAAACCTTCCGGAAGAGATGTCGTGCAGTTCGGGAGACCGCGCGACCACCCCCCCCGGCGAGGCCGAAGCGGGCGCTTCTCCCACGCGGACGCGTCCTTCGTCTTTGTGCCACTGCAGATTCTCTCCTACCCGCATATAGCCCGGTGCTCGCATGGGACCTGTGGGGTTGGGCACCCGGTCGCTACTCGCGACCCGTTTGGCCGTCGGCTTATCCGCCGACTTGCTCTCGGGGCTCACGGGTCTCTCCGCGGGCAGTGTAGCTGCAGGCTCCCTTGCCTTCTCCGACTGAGGTCCCGCCGGAGTCTCGATTCGCTCATAGAGTTTGGCGGTCGGTGCCTCAACGCCTCGCCGAAGCATGGACCACATCCCTGCTCCCGCGACCGCGACGAGGAGCAGGCCGGCCATCGCCGCGGAGTAGGTCTGCAGGCCCGCCGGCCGCCGCCCCGGCTTCCGCACCCGTTCGTCGGCGATCTGTGCCAGCACCCGGCTCCGCAAGTCGGCGGCCGGCTCGAGCCCCGGGTATTCGGCCTGCCTGAGCGCGTCGGCCGTGCACGTGACCGACCGAAGCTCCCTGGAGCACTCCTCGCACAGGGCGAGGTGTCGTTCCATCGAGAGAGCTTTCTCAGCCGGAAGCGATCCTTCGCTATAGGGTATCAGCAGTCTTCGGAACTTGGAGCATTTCATGTTACGACCCCTGTTCGATCCAGCACAGCTCCTTCTGCAGTCTCTTGCAGGCATAGTGCAGTCGGGACCACACGGTTCCGACTGAGCACCTGAGCGCAGCCGCAATCTCATCGCAGGAGTATTGCTCGAAATAGTGCATCACGACGACGATTTTCTGCTTGTCCGGCAGCGAGTCCACTGCCTTGCGGACGGCTTCCTGCCGCTGCTTGTCGCCCAGAGCCTCGTCCGGCGACGGCTCGCTGTCCGCCCTTATCACGGACTCCAGACCGATATCCGGATCGTCCATCGAGACGGTAATCTGTCGTTTCATCCTCTTGAGCCGCTTCAACGTAGTGTTCACCGTGACGGTGTGCAGCCACGTGGTGAACTTCGCATCCCGCCTGAAGCCTCCGATGTGCCTGTAAGCCGAGACGAAGACATCTTGCGCGAGGTCGTCCGCCTCGTCGCGGCTCGTAACCATGCGCGAGATGATGCCGTAGACCATCCGCTTGTGGCGGTCTACCAGTTCACCGAACGCGGCCGCTTCGCCCGACTGTGCCCGAATCACCAGGTCGAGGTCGGACTCGACGTCGAGTTCGCCGGTGTGCACCGCGACTGTTGCCTCGCCGCGCACCAGGTCGGCTTCCTGAGCAGGATTCTTCATGAGCGCTCGAATGTGGATCTGTTCATTGGGTATGGAGGAATGCGCGATCGTGGGCATCCCTCGCCGCCAATGTAGCAGATCCACACCGGATCTGCAACTCAGTCCGATAGCTTAGACCCCGGACGGCGGGGAACCTTCAATGCGAGAGAGGCCGAAGGGTTGGTGGGACTCGCGTCTCGCTCTGCATACGCAGGATTGACACGCCGCGCATTCGGCACTATAGTTGCGGCAAGGACGCGATGACGCACGCGGCGCCATGACTCAGGGGGGTGTTTGCATGAGATCTGCTCTGCATACGTGGGTAGCTGTTTTCTGCCTGGCTCTGTGCTGCGGCGGAGCCGGAGTGTCTGCACAGGAGGATACTACTATGCTCAAGCCGAACGAGTTTGCCATTCTTCCCTGGGGGGGCACTCCGGGTGACGAGGCCGCGTTGAAGGAGATTCGCGAGTGCGGGTTCAATCTTGCGGGGTTCGTGGCCCCGGACGATCTCGACAAGGTGAGCAGGGCGGGCCTTCAGTGCCTGGTGAGCGATCCTACCAGCCATGTGGGTGACGCCGAAGCTCAGCTGGACGAGAAGGAGATCGCAAGGCGAGTTGAGGCGCTGACGGCTCGCACCGCGAAGCACCCTGCCGTGTACGGATACTATCTGCGCGATGAGCCGAGCACCGGGGCCTATCCGGGGCTCGGGAGATGGGCCGCCGCGTACGAGAAGGCGGCGCCCGGAGCGCTGCCGTACATAAACCTCCTGCCCAACTATGCTTCGGCCGGACAGCTTGGCGCCTCGACCTATGAGGAGTACCTGGAGTCCTTCGTGCAGACGGTGAAGCCGAAGTTCATCAGCTACGACCACTATGCGCTGATGGACGACGGTTCGCTCAGGGGCGGATACTATCAGAATCTCGAAGCGGTCCGAAAGGCGGCGCTGAAGCACGATCTGCCGTTCTGGAACATCGTGCTCTCGAACTCACATTTCCGGTACGCCGAGCCGACGCCGGCCGGCTTCCGCTTCCAACTCTACACCACCCTGGCCTATGGAGGGCGCGGGATCAGCTACTTCACGTACTTCGCGCCTCAGATCGGCAACTACCGCCTGGCGCCCGTTGACCAGTTCGGACACAAGACCCCGACGTGGGACATGCTTCGGAACGTGAACCTGCAGCTTTATAAGATCGGGCCGACCTACATCAAGCTGAAGAGCGTCAACGTCTTCCACCATCCGAACGTTCCGGACGGCTGCTCCGGTATCGGCACGAGCAAGTACCTTGCCTCGGTGAGCGGCGACGACTTGCTCGTCGGCGAGTTCGAGGGACCGGGCGGCGTGCCCTACGTCATGCTGGTGAACAAGAGCCTGCATGTCTCGACGGCGTTCGGGGTCCAGTTCAAGGAGTCCGGGCAGATCATGAGGGTCAGCGCATACACCGGCTCGACCGACCCGTGGCGCGGCGAGGACTGTTGGCTTGCTGCGGGCCAGGGGATGCTGCTCTGTCTGCAGAAGTAGCGCGGACGTCCGCCCCCGGACGGGCTATCTGCTTCCGAAGTTCGGAATGCCCCAGAGCTTGGCGATCATCTTCGGGATGTCGGTGTTGTCCAGTACGCCCGAGAACATCTCCGCGCCCGGACCGTCGGCCAGCAGTGGCACGTTGCAGCCGGAGTGCCCCTTGGTGCTCCACGCGCACTTGAACTTGTCACCGCTGTCCTTGTCAGGGTAGATGATCGTCAGCCCACCGGTCTCGTGATCCGCCGTAACGATCACCAGGGTGTCGCCTCGCCTGCGCGCGAACTCGAGCGCCCTTCCAACCGCGGCATCGAAGTCCATGGTGTGCCGCACAGTGCCGGCCTGATTATTGTCGTGCGCCTGCCAGTCTATCTGCCCGCCTTCGACCATCAGGAAGAAGCCGTCCCCGTCCTGGGCCAGAAGTTCGATCGCCTTGCCCGTCATCTCCGCCAGCGGAGGATTCGGCGCGGTTGCGCTGAGCGAACTCAGTTCGAACAGCCCCAGCAACTTGCCGCTCTTCACCGGGTGCATCTCCTCCGGGGTGTTGGTGACGGAGTAACCCAGCCGCCGTGCTTCCGCCAGCAGATCGCGCTCGTCGGTTCGCTTGCTTCCTTCCTGCGACTTCGGCATGAAGTAGTACCTTCCGCCGCCCATCAGTACGTCTATCCGCCTGTCCAGGTACTGAGGCGCGATGCCCGCCTCGTCCGCCCGGGCATCCACGTGCGAGCCGAAGACAGCCGGCGTCGCGTGGGTGATCGTCACCGTGGTTACAAGTCCGACTGCCTTCTTCTTCGCCTGCGCCGCCTCCAGAATCGTCTGCACGACCGTTCCGTCCGGCAGAGTGCTGATCATGCCGTTGTTCGTCTTATGGCCGGTCGCAAGCGCGGTCCCGGCTGCGGCGGAATCGGTCACGGTCGAGTTCGCGGAATGGGTCTTCGCAAAGCCGCCGTACTTCATCGAGTCCATGCTGAGCGAGGTGCTCCCGTCAGGCAGTGAAATCCGGGCCAGCGTCACTTGCGCGAACCCCATGCCGTCGCCGATCATCAGAATCACGTTCTTCGGCGCCTTCGCCGCACAACTCGCCCCTGATGCTAGAGCGAGGATCATCAGAAGGGCGAGCGATACGAATAGGAAAGTGCGTTTGGTCATTGCATATCCTCCACTGAGATATACGTTAGGCGCGCAGGCGGCGTTTCCCTCTTGCTCCGCCGAGCCCGCTTCCGGAGATGAGCAAAGGGGTGAGGGAGCGCTCCCTCACCCCTTGTAGGTCCGCCTTGCCTGGGTATGCGTTACTTCGCGGCAGGCGGAGTGAATGGGCAACACGCCCTGCCGGATACCATCGGTGCGCCCCCTGCGCTGCAGGCGGCCGGTCCGCCCGAGCAGGATGGACACTTGCAGTCGGCGCAGGCGCAAGCGGCGGCGCACATGCCGGCATTGGCGGCCAGGGCTTTCTGCTGATCGGCGGTCAGCATCTTGCGCATCTCGAGGAATCTGTCGGCGGAATCGAGCATGCTTCTCGCCTGCAGTCCGGCGATCTCGTCTATCTTCGCGGTGATCTTCGCCTTGTCGGGCGATGCCGCGGTCAAGAGACCGGCGAGTTCTGCCCGCTTCTTCGCCACCTCGGCAGCCGTCTCGGCCTTCTCAGCACAGCACTGGTCGCAGACTGCCGCCATCTTCTGCTTCTGCTCGGCGGTCAACGCCACTGCTTTGTCCAGGCCCATCATACAGCCGCCCGGCCCGCACTTCATCCCGGGTCCCGTAGCCTTCTGCCCGGCCGCGCCCATCGGGCAGCTACCTGGAACTCCGACGCCCATCCCGCAGGTCGCGGGCTTCGCGGCCTGGCTGTAAGCCACCGCGCTCCAGATGATCGCGATTCCCAGTGCCAGCACCAGCGCCAGGACCGGCAGTACAAATCTCTTTCTCATACGAAACTCCCCCTTAGACTGAATATCCTTTGCCGCCGATCACGTCGCGCGACAACATCGTTTCGGGTTCAAATGAGCCGACACTTCAGTATACGAGAACCGCCGGGCCCGGTTCCTTGTTTTTTGCCGGTCCGCGCAAGAGGATTTCGTCCGCCGCAGGCGAATGCAATCTTGTGCATCGGTGAACTGCGTCCAAGCGTCAAATGGGTCGCATGAGTCCCATGCCTTCTATTCGCCATGAAACGAGTCGTCAGCGTCAGTCTGGGCTCTCCGAAGGGTGATTTCCACGTCACCAAGACTCTCCTCGGCCAGGAGGTCGAGATATCGCGTGTCGGCACGAACGGCGACCTCCGCCGATACGCCGAGATGATGCGCGAACTCGACGGCAAGGTGGATGCCATCGGCCTCGGCGGCATAGACCTGTACCTCTATGCCGGCGACCGTCGATACACGATCCGCGACGCCGCCAGGCTCGCCGCCAACGCTAAGACGACGCCGGTGGTTGACGGCAGCGGGCTGAAGAACACTCTCGAGCGCGAAACCTTCGAGTGGATTCAGCGCGAGGGAGTCATGGACTTCTCCGACAAGAACATCCTCGTCGTCTGCGGGGTTGACCGGTTCGGAATGGCCGAATCGGCCGCCCGGATGGCGCACTCGGTCGTCTTCGGCGACCTGATGTTCAACTGCGGAGTCCCCATCCCTGTCAAGTCGTACAACAGCCTGATGCTCGTTGCCCGCACTCTTCTTCCGATCGTCTGCCGGCTGCCGTTCAAGTGGATATACCCCACCGGCAAGAAACAGGAACAGATCACCCCGAAGCACCAGGACTACTTCCGCCGGGCCGACGTCATCGCTGGCGACTACAAGATCATCGGGCGGTTCATGCCTCCGCCGGAGTCCGGCGCCCTCGCCGGGAAGCTGATAGTCACGAACACGCTTACCCAGGATGACGTGCAGAACCTGCGAGATCGAGGCGTCAAGACCCTCGTCACGGGCACGTGGGAACTCGATGGGCGGACGCCCGGCACCAACGTCATCGAAGGTATACTCGTCGCCCTCTCCGGCAAGCGCCCTGAGGAGATGACCCCCGCCGACTATCTCGACCTCCTCCGTCAACTCGACTGGAAACCGACGGTTCGTGAGCTATAGCCCGCTCGCGAAGCATCCTCGCTCCGCGCGGCTTCCGACTGTGCGGCCGTTTCCCGAACATTTGAAGGTTGTCGCGCCGTCCGGGGTCAGATATGACAGAATGCGATTCGTGAGGAGGTCTGAGAGATGGTGGACGGAAAGGTTCTGGCTCGGAGAGCTGTCGTGCTCCTAGGCATGCTGCTTTTCACAGGTATTGTGGTGAATCACGGGCGATCCGCTCTGGTGAGGGCTGACGACCTGGTTGCGCCGGGAGTCGGAAGGTGCGGCGAACTGCAGATCGTCGGCCCGGAAGGTCGGGTCACGAGCGCGTGTCCGCTCAAGCACACTTCGGTCGTCGCCGATATCCCCGGCACATGCGCCCGCGTCAAGGTGACCCAGGAGTTCTTCAACCCTACGGCCGACAAGATCGAGGCCGTCTACGTCTTCCCGCTCCCGGACGACGCCGCCGTTGACTGGATGGAGATGAAGGTCGGCGAGCGGACGATCAAGGGCGAGATCAAGGAACGCGAGGAGGCGAGGCGAATCTACGAGCAGGCCAGGCAGGAAGGCCACGTGACCGCGCTGCTCGACCAGGAGCGGCCCAACATCTTCACCCAGTCCGTCGCCAACATCATGCCCGGTGAGACGGTGCTCGTGACTATCAGCTACCTGCAGATACTCAACTACGAGGACGGCGAATACGAGTTCGTCTTCCCGATGGTCGTCGGCCCGCGATACATGCCCGGCGCGCCGACCGGAAACACCGGCGGAGGGATATTCCCGGACACGGACAAGGTGCCCGACGGCTCGAAGATCAGCCCGCCGATCACCCCTCGCGGAATCCGGGCGGGGCATGATATCTCGATCGAGGTGAGGATAGACGCCGGCATCCCGATCACCGGCATCAGGTCCAGGCAGCACCAGATCGTGGTCGAGCGGAGCGGCGAGTCGGGCGCGGTAGTGACCCTGAAGCAGCTCAAGGTCCTGCCGAACAAGGACTTTATCCTGAACTACCGTGCGGACGGCGGCGGCATTCAGACCGGCGTGCTGTGCCATACCCGTGCCGAGGGCGACGGCTTCTTCACATTGATCGTCCAGCCGCCCGCGAAGCCGCAGGCGTCGAGCATCATCCCCAAAGAGATGATCTTTGTCATAGATTCGTCCGGTTCGATGATGGGCGAGCCGATCGAGAAGGCGAAGGAGACCATGGCCCTCTGCATAGAGCAGATGAACCCCTACGACACGTTCCAGCTCATCTCTTTCTCGAATGACGTCACCAGGTTGTTCGACAAGCCTCAGCCGAACACGCCCGACAACAGGCTCATGGGCCTCACGTTCCTGCGCGACCGGATGGGCAGTGGCGGCACGGAGATGATGAAACCGATCATGGAAGCGCTGACCCCGCCGCCCGATGGAAGCCGCCTGCGCATCGTCTGCTTCATGACCGACGGCTACGTCGGCAACGACATGGAGATCATGGATGCCATCAAGAAGAATCTTGGAGAGTCCAGGGTCTTCGCGTTCGGAGTCGGATCTAGTGTCAACCGCTACCTGCTGGACGGCATGGCGAAGATCGGGAAGGGCGCGGTCGAGTACGTCACGCTCGGTGAGCCCGGTAGTGAGCCTGCCAACAGGTTTGCCGACCGGATCGGCAACCCGCTGCTGACCGACGTCAAGGTTGACTGGGGCAACCTGGCGGTCACTCAGATCTATCCGGAGTCCGCCCCCGATCTCTTCAGCGCGAAGCCGTTGATCTTCAAGGGCCGATACTCGAAGCCCGGCTCGGGCAAGGTCACGATCAGCGGTATGTGCGGCGACGAACCCTGGAGTCAGACGGTGGACGTTGTATTGTCGGCGAACGAGCCCGGCCACGCCGCCCTCCCGGCTCTCTGGGCGCGCGAGTACATCGCCATGCTGATGGAGCAGGACCTTGCTGGAATCCAGGAGGGCAAGCCGAACCCCGAGATCAAGGACTCGATCATCAGGACCGCGCTCGACTTCCGCCTGATGAGCCAGTACACGTCATTCGTCGCGGTCGAGGAGAAGATATTCACCCAGGGCGGCACGCCGGTCAAGGTCATGGTCCCGGTCGAGATGCCCGAGGGCGTCCAGTATGAAGGCATCTTCGGCCTTGAGGATAGGAAAGACGGCGGGTTCGGCGGCATGGCGCGAAGAGGAGTGGCCTACAAGATGGCCGCGCCGAGTGCGGCATCGGGCCGTCCGGCCGCGGGTGTCGTGATGAACGGTCCGGTGTCGGCAGCGAGCCCTCCGCAATCGTTCTACAGCTGGGGCTTGGCTATGGATGTGGCGTCCGGCGGATCATATCGGCTGGACCCGGAACTCGAGAAGCTGATCGAGGCCTGGAAGAAGGACGGCAAGGCTCCGAAGGACTCGAAGGTCAAGATCGAGTCCGGCAAGGCGCAGGTGATGATCTGGGTCGCCGCGGTCACCCCGGAGAACATCAAGAAGCTGAAAGACCTCGGCTGCGAGATCAAGACGTCCTCGTCGGCGTCGAGCGGCATCCTCGCCTGGGCGCCCGTCGAGAAGCTGAAAGAGATATCGGAGCTCGGCTTCGTCCAGCAGGTCCGCGTCCCTGTCTACGGCAAGTAGCCCCTCGTAGTACGGCGGCCCGACGCCGCTTTGTCACTCCACTGTTGGGGCGGGAGTTGCACTCCCGCCCCAACGCTCGTATCGCCGAACAGCTGCTGTTGACAAGAAAGCCCCCATGCCGTTAGAGTCTGACTGCGTATCATGAACCAGGTAGAAGTCAGAAGCGGGATACCGGGGCTCGATGAGGTCCTCCAGGGTCTGCGTCTTGGCGACAACGTCGTTCTTCAGGTTGACGATCTGGAGGACTACCGTCACTTCGTCGAGCCGTTCGTCAGCCGTGCCGTCTCGGACGGGCGGAAGTGCGTCTACCTCAGATTTGCGCCTCACGATCCCGTCGTCGAACCGCGGGCGGGCCTTGATGTCGTAGAGGTCAATCCGCGGCCCGGGTTCGACCTCTTCAGCGCGAAGGTCCACCAGATCATAGAGGAGAACGGGCGGGGCGTCTTCTACGTCTTCGACAACCTCTCGGCGCTCGTGGAGGAGTGGGCGACCGACGAACTGCTGGCCAACTTCTTCCAGGTGACCTGCCCGTTCCTGTTCGAGCTGGACACAGTCACCTACTTCGCGCTCACCCGGGGACAGCACGCTCACAGCGCGGTCGCCCGCATCCGGGACACGACGCAGATCCTGCTCGATGTCTACCACGTCGGCGGCCGGATGTACATGCACCCGCTCAAGGTGTGGGACCGCTATTCCCCGCAGATGTTTCTTCCTCATTCTGCAGACAATGATGCGTTCTTGCCGGTGTTCCAGAGCGGCGACGCAGCTGCCGTATCGTCCGTGGCCAGCAGAGAGCCGCTGGGGGCTGAATCGGGCACGATCGCCCCGTGGGAGAGCGTATATCGGCGGCTCATCCAGTGCGCTGAATCAGGGGCGGAGTCATCCGAACTGGATGCGCTCCGTATCGAGTTCTCGCGGATGATACTCGGCAGTCATCCCGAGTTCAATGAGCTGACCGACCGCTACCTGAACCTCGACGACCTGGTTGCGATACGGAACCGGTTGATCGGATCGGGACGCATAGGCGGCAAGGCCGCCGGCATGCTCCTCGCCCGCAGGATACTGCTCAGCGATTCGGACTTCCTAGACGTCCTGGAGAGCCACGACTCGTTCTACATCGGTGCGGACGTCTTCTTCACTTTCCTGGTGAACAACGACCTCTTCCGCTCGCGACTTCGGATGACTCGCTCCTCGCAGATCTCGCGGGAGGAGTACGAGGAGGTTGCTCGGGGCTTTCTTCGCGGCAAGTTCCCTCACGCGACCATGGAGCAGTTCCGCAGCATGCTCGACTACTTCGGCCAGGCGCCGATCATCGTCAGGTCGAGCAGCCTGCTCGAGGACAGCTTCGGGAACGCTTTCGCCGGCAAATACGAAAGCGTGTTCTGCGCGAACCAGGGCAGGCCCGAAGAGCGCATGGAGGCGTTCCTGAGGGCCGTCAAGACGGTCTATGCCAGTGCGCTCAACCCCGACGCGCTTTCGTATCGTCGTCGCCGCGGGCTGGGCGAAAGGGACGAGCAGATGGCGATCCTGGTGCAGCGCGTCTCCGGGATCCCTTTCGGGAAATACTTCTTCCCGGCGATGGCCGGGGTCGCGTTCTCGCGCAACCTCTATGCCTGGAGCGACCGCATTGATTCCGAGCAGGGCGTCATACGCCTCGTCTTCGGGCTCGGCACGCGGGCGGTCGAGCGGGTGGGGGACTATCCCCGCATGATCGCCGTCAGCGCGCCTCAACTCAGACCCGAGATCGGCTCTGAGATCGCCAGGTATTCCCAGCGCCAGGTGGATCTGCTCGACCTGGAGGCGAACGAACTCGTCACGAAGCCGGTCGCCGAGGTGCTCTCGGAGGACAAGTACCGGAACCTGCATCTCCTGGTCTCCGTGCAGGCCGACGACCACATCAGCGATCCGATCAGCGCCCACGTGGACGGCTCGCCTCAGAACTGGGTGCTCACCTTCAACAACCTCATCCGCCGCACGGATTTCGTCAAGCTCCTCGGGGGCATGGTCTCCAAGCTCCAGCATGCATACGGCCACCCGGTGGACACCGAGTTCACCGCCCGCGTGGACTCCGAGGGCAAAGTCTCGATCAACCTCCTGCAATGCCGGCCGCTCTTCCTGCCCGGATCGGCCGGTCCTGTGACGATCCCGGACGGCGTTTCGCCCGAGCGCACCGTTTTCCGATCGAGCCGGATGATCAGCGGCGGAGTCGTGAGGGACATCCGCTACATCGTCTACATTGATCCGAAGCGGTATGCGGCACAGCCGACCGATACCAAGAAGGCGCTCGGCAGGCTAGTCGGTCGGATCAACGAACACCCGCAGGTGGTCGAGGGGAAGATGCTGATGATGGGCCCGGGCCGCTGGGGGAGCAGCAACATCAATCTCGGCGTGAACGTCGGGTACGCGGACATAGACAACACGTCGGTGCTCGTGGAGGTCGCCCGCGAGGAAGCCGGTCAGACGCCGGAGCTTTCATACGGCACGCACTTCTTCCAGGATCTGGTCGAGGCGCAGATCATCTACCTGCCGGTCTACCCGGACGACGAGGAGGCCTGTTTCAACGGGCCGTTCCTCGACTACGGCCCGAACGCCCTGCCCGACCTGCTTCCCGATGCCGGTGGATTCGAGCATCTTGTGCGGGTGATTGACGTGCCCACCGCTGCTGATGGCGCCCGTGCCCACGTCATCGCCGACCCGCAGGCGCGGAGAGCGATCTGTTTTCTCGCCTGATCTCCGCCCCGTCCGACTAAGGAGGATTGAGCATGCTTCACCGCATCGCGTTCATATGCACCATCCTGATTCTCTGCGCCACCATCTGCTCTGCACAGGGCCCGTTCCGCGAGGAGTTCGCTGGCGGGAGGGCCGATGCTCATTTGGAGACACACTGCTCGGCGGGGAACAGCATCACCGTGCGAGACGGGGTCGCCCGGATCAGTGCGGACCTGAACTCATATGCTCACCTGTCGAGAAGGCTTGGCTTGGATAACGTCACCGTCTCGGCGAGGATCAAGCCGTCCATACCCGCCGGTGTGAGCTGGTGTACCTCCGTCTTCCTCGTCTGGGACGGCGGCAACTGGTGCCAGATGGGCATGATCTCCCAGCCCGCCGGGGGGAGCGGCTTCTACGCCGTCGAGACCGTCGACGGCGGTACCGTGGAAACCTACCTCGACCCCTGCGACCTCGAGAAGTGGAATTACGTCCGCATCCAGCTTGGCAACGACTGCATCAGGTACATCGCCAGCACGGACGGCAGGGAGTGGAAGGTCCTGCGTCTCATCGAGCGCCCGCGGGAGTTCAACGGAGCGCCGGTCACGCTCTGCGTAGGCAAGGGATACGGACGCGGAAGGGATGCTTACCCCGCCCAGGACCTCGACAACGACTACTCCGACCGCGGGCCGAGGGTTGTCTCGTCCATCGCCGACATAGCTGTGGAGGAGACTCCTGCCGCATTGCTGGCCTTGACCGACTCCGAGCGCAGAGAGCGGGCGGAGATCGGCCTCGATCCGGTCGGCAGGATCGAGCTTGCGCGCAAGGGCGACGTCTCCTACGAGCGGATCTCCAGGTACTACCCGCCGATGAAGTACCCCAAGGAGGCGGTCGGAGTGCCCGAGCATCCGGTGGACATCTGCGTGGATTACCTCGGCCGCCTGCAGCTCAACTACAACACGCCGCTGATCGCCCGGCTCGAGATTGGCGATCCACCGATCCCGTTCGGCGACGAGAAGACCCCGATCACCCGCAAGCTCCTCGACGGATGGATACCCGCCGTCATCCTCACGACCGAGCACGGCGGCGTCCGGTACGAGCTGACCGTCTTCGGCTGGTCGGAAGGATTCAGCCCCGACGCGCCGCTCTTCGCCTACGTCCGGCTCCGTGCGCGAGGCAGCAAGCTGCCCGGTAAGGTGACGCTCGTGTCGGACTCGACCGGCAGGCGGACCGAGTTCCCGATGACCGGCGGAGAGAGCTGCATCAGCATGCCGTTCCCAAGCGCCGACGCTCCCGTCCCCATCACGTCGGACGAGTACGGCCGCACCCTGAAGCAGTACGCCGACTCGTGGCGCAAGGTCCTCGCTCAGGGTGAGCGCATCGAGGTCCCGGAGAAGCGTGTAAACGACGCGTACAAGGCGTGGCTGGCATATTCGCTGCTCGACGTGGACAAGGTCAACGGCTACCCGGAGCCGCGCGACGGCACAGGCTTCTACGAGGAGATCTACGGCTACAGCGCCGCGCTCTACTGCATCATGCTCGACATGTACGGCATGCACGATCAGGCCGAGCGCTATCTCGATACACTCCTGCACTTCCAACAGCCGGACGGCCTGTACACGCAGAACTTCGGTTTGCCGGACACCGGCGGACTCCTGCTCGCACTGGCCGAGCACTACAACTATACCGACGACAAGGTCTGGCTGCAGCGAGTCTCCGACAACATCGTGCGCGCCGGTGAGTGGCTGATCCGCAGGCGAAACGATGCCCCGAAGACCGGCGTCACCCGCGGGCTGATCAAGTTCCGCGCGTACTGCGACTATGCCGAGCCGGTGTACGACTACTACTCAGACTCCTACTGTGCCGTCGGGCTGGCGAAGGCCGCCGTCGCCCTCGATGCCCTTGGAATGACAGACCAGGCCCGCAAGTTCGGCGACGAGGCCGTCCGCTATCGGGCCGACATCATGGCTTCCATGGAGAGAGCCGTGATCGAGAAGGACGGCATGAAGATGCTCCCACTCGAGCCTGAAACCCACCGCCTGCTGAAGGACAGCCGTTACACCGGTGGCGACTACTATGGTCTCGTTGCTTCCTCTATGTTGGAGAACGAGCTTATTCCTGCCGATGACAGGCGCGCGTGGTGGGTGACGGACCTGATGGAGCAGCGAAACGGCCTTATCGCCGGGCTGTGCAAGTTCCAGTCCGGAGGCATAGACCACGCCTACACCTACGGCTATCTGCTGACTCAGCTCAAGCGGAATGACGCGCGCAAGGTCATCCTCGGCTTCTACGGCATGCTGGCCTATGGGATGACCCGCGAGACATACTCCGGTGTCGAATGTACGGGCATCGTGACCGGCAACAACTACTGGACGCTTCCGCATCTCTACTCGAACACCCAGCAATTGAAGCTCCTCCGCATGATGCTCCTGCGCGAGGATGAGGATTCGCTGCTGATCGGCGACGCGATCCCGCGCGCGTGGCTCGAGGACGGCAAGGTCGTGCAGGTAGAGGAAACCCCGACGCGCTTCGGGGAGGTCTCCTTCGAGATCGTCTCCCAAAGTCACTCAGGCTTGATCGAAATCAGACTCACGCCTCCGCAGCTTCGGCCGCCCGACCGGGTCCGAATCCGCCTTCGCCATCCGGACGACCTGCCCATTCGATCGGTCACTGTCAACGGCCGGGCGCACCAACGGTTTGCCCGCGACTATGTCGAGATGCCGCGCTTGACCGGTCCCGTCGAAGTCCGAGTACAGTACTGAAGCGAGTCAAGCCTCACGCACTTTTTTCAGGTTTCTCGAACGAATCCGGCGGTTTGGCACGAATCTTGCAGGTAGTACCACCTGGTAAGTAGCATCTCTTTCTCCTTCCTTACCACTTTTGACGCGTCGGGGATGGCTAGGCCCGCGGCGCGCAGGCCCGTTGGCTCAAACCCCAGCGGGCTTTTTCTTTTGCTCCCCGTTTGACACCGGCCTGTTCCATTCGGTATGATGAGCGCCGGTGGCGAATCTCGGACATCAGTTGTCGTCAGGTGCGCGGAGGAGAGACATGGGAGTTCACTTCAGGGCATCCGCCCTTCGCAGGGAAGAGATTCACGGGAAGTTGCTGGTTTCGCTCGCTTTCGCCGGGATCACGGCGGTTGCGGCCCAAGTCGCGATCCCGCTAGGGTTCACGCCGGTGCCGGTGACTCTCCAGGTGCTCGCCGTGATTCTCTCAGGCTTGGTTCTCGGGAGCCGATGGGGGGCGATCAGCCAGATGCAGTACCTCGCGGTCGGCGCCCTGGGGATGCCGGTCTTCGCTCAGTGGAACGGCGGGCCTACTGCGTTCTTCGGCCCGACGGCGGGCTACCTGGTCGGATTCGTGCCGGCGGCGTTTGTCGCGGGATGGGTCTTCGAGAAGCTTGGAGCGCGCAGCAGGTCGGGCGCCTGGGTTGCCGGGATCGCCGGGGTCTGCGCGATCTATGCCTGCGGCGCCGGTTGGCTGAGCGTGTGGATGGCGCTGTTCACATCGACGCCGCTCACGATCGAAGCCGTCTTGGCGATGGGTGTCGCGCCGTTCATCGGGGTTGACCTGCTCAAAGCGGTTGTGGCTTCGGGCATCGCAACCGCCGGGCGGACGAAAATCCGCACCGCGATGCATCTCTAGCCGGCCTAGTCCGGCGATCCCGTGCGGGAGTCTCTCTCGACCGAGATGTCGGGTGACAAAGGCAGGACATCGAAGTCCGTCGGTATCGGCAGATATATCGGCGGCGGCAGCAGTCCGTTCGTGTCCGCAGCGGCCGTGCCGGATTCCCGCGGCCCCGGATTCACTCGTACGATCTCGTTCCTCGGGCGCATGAAGTCCCTGTTCATGACCTCTCTGCCGACGACCTTCCCGTTCTGTCTGATGATCCGCACGATCGAGACCGAGTGTCCGGGGCGGCCCTTCTGCTCCACGACCTGCTCCCCTTCCGGCACGCTCTCGTCCGCCGTCTGGACGACCTCGTAAGGCAACGGCTCGAAGTCCTCCGAGACGATCTCGATCTCGCGCCCGGGTTGCCTGGTCCCGTAGAACGCCACGACCAACTTGTCATCCTGCACGATCGAGCGTATCAGGACGACCGCTCCGGTGTTGTTCCTGAACTTCAGGTCGAGCACACCGTAGGCAACCGCGCTGTCCCGTCCCGGTTCTGCGTAGGCGACCGGTCCGGAGTGAGGGTGCCGCTCGATGATCGCCATGCCCGTCTCGAGTGCGACGTTGTAGACCGCCGTCGAGGCGATGCATATCCCCCCGCCGACCCCCGTGACCAGTTGCCCGTTCGAGTACATCAGGCCGGACTGGAAACCCCGCTCCGGCGTGCGTATCCCGACTGTTCCGTTGAAGGAGAATACTTCGTTCGGTTGGAGGATCGTATCGTCAATCGCCTCCGCGGACAGCCTGACGTTCGCTGCGGACTCGAAATCCCGGCTGCCGAGGTCAATCACGCGCGAACCCAGGAGGCTGGTCTTGCTGGCGGCGAATGCTGACTCGAGCACAGCCGCATCGCGTGCGCTCGAGGAAGCCGTCGAGGCAAGGAGCGATGAGTACTCGACCTCGCCAGACAGAGGAAAGCCGGCGACTATAGGCGCGCGTACGCCGACAAACGGCGATGTCGCAAGCAGGTATGCGACTGCCCCGATGGCCGCTGCTGCCGACGTCTTCGTGACTGTAGACTTCCCTCTCACCGGACCTCCGTGCCCAGTGGCTGCGGGCACCTCTATCTTCTACTGCTCTCGGCTCTGGAAGGTTCCCGCCGTTGGCTGAACTTCTCGAACACAAACATCCTACCATCTATTATGGCAGCCAGTCAAACTATGCACAGGTTTGTCCGTGTAGCCGATCGACACCAGCACCGGGCGGCGTCCGTTTCGGTGCGGACCCCCCAAGCGGAACCCGGCATCGAACCGTGTTTGACGCGGCCTCGTTCGGTTGCTACAATCACGGTTGAGGGATTCCGTCGCAGGCGCTGTCCAGCCTTCCGTCGGTGTTCAGCCGTGCTCGCGTCTTCCTCGCAGAGGTGAGGTGAGTGATGAAGCTCTTCAGAACCAAGACATGGTCGCCGATGAGCGTCGCCAGTCTGAAGTGGTGCTGCATCCTCTTCGGCATGATCGCCGGGGCGTACCTCTCGGACTTCACGAAGAGCCACGTCTGGTTCTTCGCGGCTGGGGCTGTGCTCCTCTCCATCAAGCCGTTCGTCACCTACTTCGGCCGGAACGACTGAGCATGGACTTCTTCGGGGTTGCGCAGAGGAAAGTGTCTGATCGTTGACAGCGCGATCTTCGGTTGGCTACAATCGCCTGACGTTGTTGCAGAGGCAAGGCAGATGAACCTGGGAATAGACGAACTACTTCAGAACCATGAACTCCGAGCGCCGATCGCAGGCAAGCGAGTTGCACTCCTCGGCCATCCCGCGTCGGTGACGAGCGAGTGCCGGCACTCGCTCGACGAGCTGATCGCCTGCCCGGACGTCAATATCACCGCCGCGTTCGGACCCCAGCACGGGATGCGCGGCGACAAGCAGGACAACATGATCGAGTCGGCAGACTACGACGACCCGCAGTACGGCATCCCCGTCTTCAGCCTCTACGGGGAGGTCCGACGGCCGACCGAGGCCATGATGGATACGTTCGACGTCCTGCTGGTTGATATCCAGGACATCGGCACGCGCATCTACACCTTCATCACGACGCTCACCTACATGCTCGACGCCTGCGCCGCGCGCGGCAAGTCGCTCTGGGTGCTCGACCGCCCGAATCCCGCTGGCCGGCCGATCGAGGGCACCATTCTCGAACCCGGCTGGGAGAGCTTTATCGGATGCGCCCCCCTCATTATGCGCCACGGACTAACCCCGGGCGAGATCGCCGGGTGGTACGTCGAGCTGAAGGGCCTCGACGTGGACCTCCGTGTCATCGCCATGGCCGACTACGATCCCGACGCCGCGCCCGGATTCGGATGGCCGATCATGGAACTGTCCTGGGTGAACCCGAGCCCGAACGCGTCCAGCCTGAACATGGCGCGGTGCTTTCCCGGCACAGTGCTCTTCGAGGGAACCACAATGTCCGAGGGGCGGGGCACGACTTCCTCCCTGGAACTCATCGGTGCGCCCGACATTGATGCCTGCCGGGTGCTCGAGCGAATGAAGGATCTGGCACCCGAATGGCAGTCCGGGTGCCTCCTCAGGCCGTGCTGGTTCGAGCCGACATTCCAGAAACACGCCGGGAGGCTCTGCTCGGGCATCATGATCCACACCGACAACGCCTGCTACCGCCACGATCTCTTCCGGCCTTACCGCCTCGGCGCCCTCATGCTCAAGGCGATCCGGCTGGAATACCCGGACTACGCGCTCTGGCACACTCTCCCCTACGAGTACGAGACCGATCGTCTAGCGATTGACCTGCTCTCCGGCGGTACGTTCCTTCGCGAGTGGGTGGACGATCCATCAGCCGCTCCCGCCGACTTCGACACCCGACTCTTGGCCGACGAGGAGAAGTGGGAGGCCGTCCGCCGGCCCTACCTTCTCTACTGACGTTGCCCGCCACCGCGCGACTCCCTGGGTCTGATTGCCAGACACTCGTTAGATCGACCGGATATCTGGGTATATACATATCGGATACGGATATCCGGACGATGGCTGTCCAGTAACACTTGCATTGAGCGTCGGCAAGTGGTATGCTGGCAATGGCTTTGATGATGCTTGTAGCCCGACTGCGACGCGGATGACCCGCTTCAGGCACACTGATCTGCCGGAAAGGCTGGGCTCAAGCACATGACCCGCAGCAAACCGAAACTCCTCATTATATCTCCGTCCTGGACGCACACCTGGTGGAAGGGCGGAAAGGTACTAGCGCCGCCCCTGGCCCTCCCTCTGCTCGCCGGACTGACCCCCTCGAACATTGACGTTCGGCTCATTGACGAGAACATCGAGAAGACCGATCTCGAGGCCGACGCGGATCTGGTAGCCATCTCCTGCATGACCGCCTCGGCGCCGAGAGCTTACGAGATCGCGGACGCATTCCGACGGCGGGGTATTCCCGTCGTCCTGGGCGGTATTCATCCCACGGTCATGCCCGACGAGGCGAGCCTGCATGCCGACGCGGTCGTTGTCGGCGAGGCCGAGCCGGTATGGCAGACGATCCTGAACGATTTCGCCGCCGGCGGCCTGAAGCCCCGCTACGAGAACCAGGGGCTCTCGAACATGGAGGGCCTGCCGCTCCCTCGTCGCGATCTCCTGAAGGGCGACCGGTATCTCACGGTCAACGTTGTCCAGACTGCGCGAGGATGTCCGAACGGCTGTAGTTTCTGCTCCGTGAGCACGGTCTCCGGCCGAAGATACCGATTCCGCCCGATCCCGGAGGTCGTCGAGGAGTTGAAGACCCTTCGAGGATGGGTCGGTTTCGTTGATGACAACATCGTCGGCTCGTCCCGTCGCGCTAAGGAACTGTTCGAGGCGCTCATCCCGCTCAAGATCAAGTGGGTGGGGCAGGGCGACCTGAGCATGGCGAAAGCCCCGGAGCTGATGAGGCTCGCGGTACGAAGCGGCTGCCAGGCGTTGTTCGTTGGATTGGAGTCCGTCTCGCAGGAGAACCTTCTCGCCACATCGAAACGGCCGAACATCGGGCTCGACATGGGCGAAGCGATTGACACTATCCACCGGGCGGGGATCGAGATCATCGGCTCGTTTGTGCTCGGGCTTGACGGGGACGACAAGGATGTCTTCAAGCGCACCGCCGATTTCGCGAAGAATCACAAGCTGGTCGCCGCGCAGTTCTCGGTGCTGACCCCGTTCCCCGGCACTGTATCCCGTCGCGAACTCGAGGACGAGGGGCGCGTCACCGACTCGGACTGGTCGCACTACACGATGAGTAACGTGTCATTCCGACCGAAGCACATGACGGCGCAGGAACTCTACGATGGGCAGAAGGCGACGTACCGGAGCTTCTATTCGATCCAGTCTATTTTCGTGCGGAGCCTGAACCTGCGCGGGAAGATCATCCCGCGCCTTCTTGTGAACCTCAGCTACCGATTCATCAGCCGCGGCAAGGCGCTCTGCAAGGGCCTCCCCCGCCACCGCACGGTCGCGGTCCCCCGCAAGGCGACCGATCAGGTCTAGACGTTGACAACTCAGCCGGAGTGTGGTATATTTCCAGTGACAATCGCATAGGCCCATCAAAGGCGTTGACGAGGAAGAGTAGACCTGCCGGACGGTCCCAGAGAGCCGGGTTGCTGAGAGCCGGTATCCGAAAGCAGATCGAACGTCGCCTTCGAGCCGGAGTGACGAAAGTAAGACGATCGAGTAGCCCCTCCCGGGCGGTTCCCGTTACAGAGCCAGAGCATGGCGGATTATACTCCAAGTGCTCAATGAGGTCGGTGCTGAGAGGCATCGGCGAATCGGGGGTGGTACCACGAAAGGTTCATGAGCCTCTCGTCCCTATGGAGGGATGAGAGGCTTTTTGCATTCGGCGATGAGTCCTATGGGTCATATTGGTCACATATGTCCCATATCCTTGAGAGGAGACACACATGGCGACAGGCGAGAAGATGAACGGCGCTCGGGTGCTCATCGAGGCGCTCGCGGACGAGGGGGTCGAGATCATATTCGGCTACCCCGGCGCGGCCACGATCCCGATCCACGACGTGCTGATGGAGGGCAGGATCCGCCACGTCCTCGTCCGCCACGAGCAGGGAGCGGCCCACGCGGCGGATGGATACGCCCGCGCGACCGGCAAGGTGGGGGTCTGCCTCGCTACGTCCGGGCCCGGCGCGCTCAACCTCGTCTGCGGGATCGCCACCGCCTACATGGACTCCGTGCCGATGGTCGCGATCACCGGCCAGGTCGCCACGTTCAAGCTCGGCACCGATGCTTTCCAGGAAGCCGACACGACCGGCGTAACCGATCCGATCGTGAAGCACAACTACCTCGCGAAGGACGTGAGCGAGATCCCGGCGGTCGTGCAGGAGGCGTTCCACGTCGCCTCCACCGGTCGTCCCGGCCCGGTGCTGATTGACATCCCGCTCGACCTTTCGTTCGCCGAGATCGAGTACCGGCGTCCGCCGAAGATCAACATGCTCGCCTACAAGCCGACAGTCATCGGCCACCCGGGCCAGATCAAGAAAGCCGTCGCGCTGATCGACGCCTCTGAGAAGCCTCTCATCATCGCCGGTGGTG
Source organism: Armatimonadota bacterium (assembly GCA_017993055.1). Taxonomy (NCBI): domain Bacteria; kingdom Bacillati; phylum Armatimonadota; species Armatimonadota bacterium. The sequence goes on along the minus strand of JAGONM010000013.1, from coordinate 55,456 downwards.
GAGTGATCGCCGCCGATGCGTCCGGTGAGTTGAGGCGGCTGATGGAGAAGGCGAACATCCCGGTGGTCTACACGCTCATGGGCAAGGGTGCGTTCCCCGACGGCGATCCGCTGAACCTCGGGATGCTCGGCATGCACGGCTCGCCGTACGCCAATCATGCCGCGAAGGGCTGTGACCTCCTCATCGCGGTGGGGATGCGGTTCAGCGACCGGTCCACCGGCAAGACGTCGGCCTTCGCGCCCGACGCGCAGGTCGTCCACATAGACGTGGATCCGGCGGAGATCGGCAAGATGCGCCGCCCGACGGTCCCCATCGTGGGCGACGCAAAAAACATCCTCCACTCGCTCGGGTCGAAGGTTCGCGAAGCGAGGCACCAGGAGTGGATCGCACAGCTCGAGAAGTGGCGCAAGAAACACGTGACCCGCCAGCCGAAGGACTGCGGCAGGATCATGCCGCAGGAGATCTTCGACGCGATCAACCACGTCATCCTGAACTCGATTCAGGATCAACAGGCCATCGTCTGCACCGACGTCGGCCAGCACCAGATGTGGGCCGCGCAGAGCATCCTGACCAGGCGCCCGAGGCAGTTCCTGTCCAGCGGCGGGCTCGGCACGATGGGCTACGGGCTCCCGGCGGCGGTCGGCGCGCAGATGGGGATGCCGGACGCGACGGTGTTCGTGATCGCGGGCGACGGGAGCATCCTGATGAACAACCAGGAGCTGATGACGGCGGTCGAGCAGCGCCTGCCGATCAAGATCGCGCTCTTCAACAACGGCTATCTCGGCATGGTGCGTCAGTGGCAGCAGATCTTTTACGACCGCCGGTACGCCTCGACCGACATCTCGTGCCAGCCGGACTTCGTGGCGCTGGCGAAGGCATACGGCGCGGAGGGCCTGCGGGTGGAGAAGTCGGAGGAGATCATGCCGGCGCTCGAGGCGGCGATGAAGATCACCGACCGCCCGTGCCTCATCGAGTTCCTAGTCGCCCGCGAGGCGAACGTGCTTCCGATGATCCCCGCCGGCGGCTCGACCGACGACATGATCCTGGAGATGGACTAGGGGTACGGCACGATATCCGCCTGGTTTCTCGGAAGGATGATGCGGTAGTAGGCGCCGCCGTAGTTGACGCACTGGCACACGCCGGTGACCGTCATACGCTGGCCCATCTGCGGTGGCGTGATCGAGGCCCCTGCCGCGATCCGCACGCCGGGATAGCCGGAGTAGTCGGTCACGCTCGAGCCGTCCGAGATCACGAAGTAGTAGACGCCCGGCTGGGAGTACGTCACCTCCCCCGAGGTTGTCACCAGGAGGCCGATGCTGTTCAGGCCCAATCCTCCGATCACCCCTCGGTGTCCCGCTCCGGTGAGCGGATCGTAGAACCAGTCCGAGCCGCCGACCGCCCTGTTCGCGAGCAGGAGTGGAGCGACGCTACCGGTGTTGTACGGAGGAGGAGACTGGACGGCCGTACCGAACTGAAGGTGTCTCTCGCCGGTGGTCTTTGTTCGGAGTTGGCCGCTGACATCTACTCTCATGCCGACCTGAAGGCCGTGTCCCGGCACGTCAACCCGAATGCCGCAGGACCGGTCGTCTTCCTCGATGTAGAAGAAGCTTCCAAACGCAGCGCTCACGATCGCCCGGTTGACCGAGACGATCAGATAATCCGGGAGACGCTTGATCGGCGATATCTTGTTGAAGCTGTAGACTGCGCTCTTCACGCCGCTCGGAGTCCAACCGGCTCTCCACGCCCTGGCCTTGAGCAGCGTGTACTCGGTCACCAGCACAGGCCCCGTCACCCATCCATCCTCCTGAGTAGAATCCCGTCCGTCGGTGGTGTAATGGATCTCTGCTCCGGGTGTCGCGGAGGAAATCGTGACGTACTGCTCGCCCTGATACGTCCCGCCGTCCGGACTGAACTCAGGCGTTGCGACCCTGAAGCTGTAGACCGCGCTCTGGACTCCGCTCGGCGGCCAGCCGTTCTTGAATGCCTTAGCTCTGAGGGTCAGACTGTGGTCAACTTGGATCGACGAGCCTGACTCAACTACCGGATCGGCCTCAGTCGGGTCTATGTCGGTGGTGGTGTAGTGGATCGTGGCGCCCGGGGTAGGGCAGGTGATGGTCACGCTCTGGGGCTGATCGAAGTCACCGCCGTCTGGATCGAATACCGGCATAGCAGCCGGCTCCAAAGTGACCCCAGTGAACGCCTTGAGGCAAACGTTTGCCTGGAACATGTCGAGTTCCAGTTCGATCGCGTCCATCCACGCGAGGCCGTCGCTGCTAACGAAGCTCTCGCCCGGGTTCGATGTCGCCGAGCTTGTGTAGCCCTCAAACATGTATTCGACCGGGATCGGATATGCATAGCCGGGAGTGGCATTTCGCACGACGACCGAGAACTTGTGTCCCGCCAGGAGTGCGACCGGCGCATCCAGGGCGAGGATGTGATATCCGGCGGCTGCGAATGTCCCACTCTTCGTTGCGACTGGGCCTGATGGGTTTGTCGGTCCGCCGACCGGATCGAGATAGACCTGCACCGTGTAGCTGCAGTTCGGGACCGCGCTGTACCAGCTCACCGCCCTGAGCTGTTCGTCACGACCGGCGGTGAAGACGTTGGCGAACCAGTCGTCTCCGTCGCAGTAGCCGTAGTCGCCGACCCAGCCGAGCGGATCGTACTCGTATACGCGGTCAATGTCTTCATCCGGATCCGAGGTCGTGACCAACCCGGTGTCCATGCCGATCCACGTGTCGTAGTAGGACACGTAGAAGTACCCGCTCTCGCCCCAGCTCGCACCCCAGCTGTTCCGGACTATGAACGCGCCGTTGCCCGGCGGCTCGGCGAGGAACCTGCCCTTGTCGTAGTTGTCGTCCCAGCCGACGAGGCAGACGGCGTGGACCGACGAGAACGGGCCTGAATCGAAGTAGGAGGACGATGGCTCGTTGTAGCACGCCGGGTCCCAGCACATCACGGTATAGACCGCGCCATTGGTCATAATGGCTGTCTTGAGCGCGCCATTGTCGAGCGGCCCGGACCTGTCGGGGATGAAGCTCACGTCCCCTAGGCGTCGGCGGGCTGGGATTTCCGTCGATGAGGTGCAGCCTGGGACGTACAGATCGTCGGCTTCGAACAGAGGGTCGCTCCAGCGGGCCATGCACGCCGTTGCCATGATGAGGTTTCCGCCGGTGCAGGGGAGGATGTCGAACCCGTGTTTGCAGTTCAGGTGGTGTTCGGAGAGATCGAGCGTCCGGCTTGGCAGAGCGGCCGACTCGATCATCCCGTAGAGCGCAAAGGCCCAACAGGATGAGCACATTCCCTGGTCCCTGACGGCGGTGAGCTTCCCCTGTGTTCGGAGGTCATACGTCGCAGGGAGTCCATCCCCAACCAATGGGGACGGAGCGATCGTGCCTCTGTGACGCGATGGATTGACCGGCGAGGGCATGACTCCCAGCGCGTGTCCGACCGGGGCCGATGTCGTCGTGCGTTTGTGCAGGTAGTCGAGAAATGCGGGATCGGGCGGCGCAAGCTTCCCGCCGATCTTCTGGCCCGCTGCCGGCAGACTGAGTATCAGGAGAACCGTTGCCCAGACAGCCCTTCTCATACTAACATTCCCATCCTATAAAATGTTATACCCACTCACCCCGAGTTTTCTAACGGACGGAGACTTCCAGCCCTTCGGGATCGAGGATGACGTTCACGCTCGCGGCGCAGTTTGCCGGGTCGCGGACGAAGTCGAGGTAGAACTTCAGCCGCTCGAAGCAGTTGACGCTATTGTGCGCGAGGACAACGCTTCCCGGCGGCATGCGGTCGATGCACGCCTCGAGGATGTCGAGGTAGACTCCCTTGCCCCTGCCGCCCGCGCCGTCGGCGTCGAGGTAGAGCAGGTCGATCTGCCCGTCGAAGTCGCGCACTACATCCACCGCGTCGGCGGCGACTATGCGGGCGACTCCCGTCGGGTCGATGCGCCGGACGTTCCGCTCGGCGCGCTCGGCCTCCTCGGGCTTGATCTCGATGCCTATCAGGTTCTCCGCCGTGTAGCACGCGCCCGGCCCGACCGCCGCGCCCGCGTTCGAGATGAACGTGTTCCCGCAGTAGACTCCTGCGGCGATCATGTTGTTCGGCTGCTTGATCGCATTGATCGCCCAGATCAGCCGCTGCATGCGTGGAGTGATCGCGGTCCAGGGAATCTCGAACAGGTCGCGCACGGCCCGCCGGTGGGCGAGGAACTTGTCAAGGTCATACTCCGCGTGGGGGATTATGCCGGGATCCACCAGGGCCCGAAGCGCCCCGTCCACGACCTCGATCTCGCGCTCGATCGGCTCCAGCGCCTCGTGCGGCTGCCGGACATCCATGCGGTATGTCTCCCAGTCAGGGGTCTGATATGTGCCTGCCATGAGTCTCTCTAGTTATTCAAACTCGTCAGGGGCGCCGGAATCCGGCCGCCGTGGGAGACGAAGGCGTCGGAGGTGTGGTTCGGGACCGCCAGGATCGGGCTCTCGCCGAAGAGGCCGCCGAAGACCGCGCGGTCGCCCGCCTTCTTGTCCGGGACCGGGATCAGCCGCACCGAGGTCGTCTTCCCGTTGACCACTCCGATCGCCAGCTCGTCCATCGCAATCGCCGTGAGCGTCTCGGCGGACGTGTCGCCGGGGAGCGCGATCATGTCGAGCCCGACCGAGCAGACGCTCGTCATCGCCTCGAGCTTTTCGAGCCTCAGATGCCCGTCCTCGACCGCCTTCGCCAGTGCCGAGTCCTCCGCGACCGGGATGAACGCGCCGGAGAGCCCGCCGACCGAAGACGATGCGAACGATCCGCCCTTCTTGACGGCGTCGTTAAGCATCGCAAGCGCCGCGGTCGTGCCCGGCCCGCCGATCTGCGGAATCCCCATCGCCTGGAAGATCTCCCCGACGCTGTCGCCGACCGCCGGGGTGGGTGCGAGCGAGAGGTCCACGATCCCGAACTCCGCGCCGACCGACCTCGCGACCTCACGCCCGATCAGTTCTCCGCAGCGGGTGACTCGGAACGCGGTGCTCTTGATCTGCTCGGCGATGTCGCCCAGCGTGCAGTTCGGCGTCGTCTCCCTCAGCCGCTCGATCGCGCGCTTCACGACGCCCGGCCCGCTGACTCCGATGTTGATGACGGTCTCCGGCTCACCAACGCCCTTGTACGCGCCCGCCATGAACGGGTTGTCCTCGGGGATATTGGCGAAGACGCTGAGCTTGGCGCACCCGAATCCGTCGTGCTCGGCGGTACGCGCGGCGATATCGAGCAGGATCCGACCCAGGAGCAGGAGCCCCTCCACGTTGATCCCCGCCTTCGTGCTCGCGGCGTTGATCGAAGCGCAGAGCCTGGAGGTCTGCGAGAGCACGTCAGGAAGGCTCTCGATGAGCGTCCGGTCAGCCTCGCTCATGCCCTTCTGGACGAGCGCCGAGTAGCCGCCGATAAAGTCCACCCCGGCATCCGAGGCGGCCGCATCGAGCGTGTGGGCAAGTTGGAGGAGCGCATCCCGGTCGTGGCCGGCCATCACGTCGGCGATCGGGCTCACGGCCACGCGCTTGTTGACGATGGGAATGCCGTACCGCTTGGAGATCGAGTCGCACGCGCCGACGAGTGGCGATGCACACCGCACGATCTTCTCGCGAACGAGCCGGCAGACTCGCTCGATACCCCTGTCCGCGCAGTCGAACAGGTCGATTCCCATGTTTACCGCGCGCACGTCCAGGTGCTCCTTCTGGAGCATGTCAATCAGTTCGAAAGTCTCTTCTCGACTCATCCGCCTGCTCCCCGCGTTATCTCGATGACCGGCCTGACGTCACTCGTCGCGCGGAAGATGTTGTCGTGCTGGAGGTGAATCACCAGCCCGAACTCGCCGCCGACGCCCTCGAGCCCGGCTTGGACCGACTCTGCGTCAACGCCTTCGGGAATGGATACCTCCGCCAGCATGAGGAGGATGCCCTCGTGGACGTAGCAGTAGAAGTCCTCGATGTTGATGCCGTTCTCGGCGAGGTACGAGGTCGTCCGCGCGATGATTCCCGGCTGATCGACACCGCGCATGGTGAGGGTGAAATGCTCAACGATGCCTTCATCGGGCGCGGGCTGCTCGACATACGGCTTCACCCCGACCTCGAGTTCGCCCGATGCTCCGCATTCGCTGACTGCCCGGCGTACCTCCGATTCGGCCCGCTCGTCGGGCACCTCGACGGAGATGATGAGGGTGAAGTATCCGCGCACGACGGTCTCGCTGAGGCGGGTGATGTTGCCCCCGAGTCCCGCGAGGGCGCTGCTGACGTCGCGCACGATCCCCACGCGGTCTCGCGCCATCGCGGTGACGATGAAGTCTCTCATGCGCCCATTGTAGCAGGACACGCGGTCCCGCGCCAGTCGCACCAGCACGTTGGGGGCCAACCCACACGTTGGGGCGGGAGTTGCACTCCTGCCCCGATCACTGGTTTAGGAGTTGAACTCATCCTATGAGTGACGCGGGAGGGAGTCCAACTCCCTCCTGAACGAGGGTGACTCCACTCAGTCCGTGATGTTGTCCTTCACGATGTGGCCGGCGCCTTCGTCGTAGATCAGCGGCTTCCCGGTGTTGTGGATGAAGATGTTGTCCTTCACGATCCAACCGCGGCAACCCTCACCGACGATCAGGCTCGAGCTGTGCTTCGCTGTGCCCGCGTCCCAACTGAAGATCTGGTTGGAGGTGAAGGTGGTGCTCGTGGCGTTGGTCGCCGTGACCGCCGGGTACTTGCCGAACTCCGACTCCGAGTTGGTGTGGACAGTGTTGCCGGTGAAGATCGTCAGCATGCAAGACCAGGGGTCCGGCCCGCCGATGATCACGCCTTCCTTGAGCGAGTTCTCGAAGCGGTTGTTTTCGATGCGGTTGAAATGGGAGTGCGGCCCGAGCCTCAGCGCGACCTCGTTGCCCCAGTGGTAGTTCATGGAGTAGGTCCCGGCGGACGAGTGGTCGAGTCGAACGCCGGTCTTGGGGGTGCCGCCGTGCGTCCCGAACTGGTTCTGCAGGATGTAGAAGTCGTTGTTGTTGTAGCTGTAGAGCTGGTCTTGGAGGTTGCTGATGAAGTGGCACCGGCTCACGGTGTTGGACGACTGCGCGCTCTTCTCCGGACCCTCGAAGCGAACCCCGCTCACTGGGAATACTGCGATCCGGCAGAAGTCGACGGTGTCCGATCCGCAGGCGCCCTTGAAGACGATCCCGGAGCCGGCGTCCTTGCTGCCGGTGATCATCAGGTTTCTCACGCTGCAGTGGCCGCAGTCTTCGAAGACCAACGCGTCGCCCTTGCCCGACATGAGGATCTCGACGTCCCACCCTGTGCCGACGATGTTGATGCGGTTCATGCCCTTGAAGACGATGGGCTTGGTGATAACGTACCGGCCGGTCGCCAGGCGGATGGTGCCGCCGTCCTTCCCGACCTTCGCGGCCGCCGAGAGTAGCTGCGGGGTCGTCTTTACCTCCCAGAGCTTCGGGCCGGCGGATTCGGCGAAGCAGACACTGAGTAGAAGTGCAAAGAGCGCACAGATACCGGTCAGTCTTCTCATGATGAAATCTCCGATGGCGTCGAAAAGCTCTGTCGGCGTCCTACTTTGACGCTGGTGTGCCTTCTCTCTCTTCGTCCGATGGCGAAGGCCAACCTCGGGGCTGATTCAGTTCCGCCAGGAATAACCCACAGCATTCGGGCCCCGGCACAGCGAACGCCTCCTCGCCCCTGGATGCTGCCTCTGATGCGCCGTTCCTGATCGCTTCGTAGTAGCTTGGCGGATAAAGCTCGAAGTCCCACTCGGCCTTGATGGCGTCGTCCCTGTCGCCGCGCCCTCTGTACACGATCTTCAGCGTGCACGACCTCAGCCTCCAGAGATCGGTCAACTCCTCGCTCAGTGTGACAGGCCACCTGTAATTCTCGGAATCCTTAGCCCAGTCTTGGACCAACGCCAGTTGCTCGACGCTCATCTCCGACGTCGAGAGTCCTGTCTCGGATACCGCCGCCTGCCACTGTCCGGCGGTTAGCGAGCCGGCTACTCTGATCGCTCCCTGGCAGCTGATGATCGCCCAGCCGTAGCCCGTCTTGTACATCTCGAGGTCTTCGAGCTGTAGCCTGCTGAGGTTCGCCATTTCGAACGCGTCTTGCAGCCGAACACCGCCATACCGATCCCTGGCCGCTCTCCACCTGGCCAACAGCCGCTCGGGGATCTCCCTGTCGCGGTCCGAGGGCCATTGCCTGCTGGAGAAGATCCGAATCTCCCCGGACCTGCCGACGATCGAGCGGGTATCCCTCGCTGCCTGGTCCAGCACGTCGTCCGCCGTCTTGAACGCAGGGTGGTCTCCGGTCAGAATGCCCGTGATGATCCCTGGCTGTTTCACGCGCGTATAGTAGTCGGAGATCACGCATGTCCCGGTGACGTCGAAGACCTGTTCCATGACCTCATACAGAGTGGTCCGGGACGCTATCTTCAGTTTCAGGTCGGGTCTCGTATCTGGAGCCGAATCAGCATCTGTCGGTGCGGTCGACTCGGCTTCGGGCTGATCCAGGGGCACACTGATCACGGAACCGGCGCCTCCGGCGATCTCGCCGTTGTCTGAGACATACTCGAACATGTAGGTCAGGCAGGGCTTGTTCTGCCATGACGTCATCTCGAGTTGCAGGGTCAGGCCGCCGATCTCGTCGGGGAGGGGTTGCTGGTCAGGGAAGCGCCACTCATTCGCTCGAATGCTACTCGTAAGCGCTTCGGACCTGGTCTCGAACCTCTGCCTGAGGGAGGTGGCCATATCCACAGTATGGATCGCCACCTTCTGTCCCGCCCAGAGTGCCTGAGCCTGAGTCTGACCGAGGCCGGTGTACGCGGTGACGGCAGCGAGGGTTCCCGCATAGGATCCGAAAGCCGCAAACGCCGCATACCGGTCGGGATCCTCGCGCATGAGCTTCTCCCGCTGCTGGGGCGCCATGGTGTTGAACTCCTTCGCCAGCGACGCAGGATCCTTGCCCTCGGCCTCGATATCGGCAATCTGCTGGGCGAGCATGTCAATGTGTGCGTGCAGCTTCTCGACTTCTTCCTGCTTGATGCGCTCGGCCGCCTGCCGGGTCTTCATGTCTTCCCAGAAGTTGTAGATCCACTCGTCCTTCCGCCCCTCACGGGTACACATCAGGTGCAGGCAGTCCTTGAGGGCATCCCTCAGCGAGGACAGGGGTGTATCCTTGATGAAAACAGCGACCTTGATGTCAGCCGCGTCCTTCCTGGCAACCATCTTGACGCCGGTCCCTGCCGTGACCTCTCTGAGGAAGTCGCCCAGCGGCTTCCCGACGGCCTTGATCGTTACCTTCTGATCGAGCCGCGCATCCGGCTCCGGCTTTTCGTCAGGGTCGGATGCGCAAAATGCGGTAGTACTGAGCATGCCAAGTAAACAGGCTGCAAGCACCAATCGTTTCACGTCATTCCCTCCAGCGAATAGACATATCATACATCATACTAGACGCGATGGCGAGCGGAATCTTTACTCCCGCGGGTGCTCTCTCCAGTTACCCAATGAGCAGCTTGATTGCGCCCGCCGCCGCAAGGGCGAAGACCGCGACATCGAACTGCTTCTGCGACATCCGGGGGAGTATCCACTTGCCGATGTAGACGCCCACGACGATGACCGGGAATATGAGGAGGTTGAAGATCGCCGAGGATTTGGTGACGATCGGGTTGCCGGGGTTTAGCATGCTGAGCACGATGTAGACCGGCAGCTTGCTCAGGTTGATCGTGAAGAAGTACCAGGCGATCGTGCCCATGAACTCGTTCTTCGGCAACCTGTGAGCGGCCAGGTAGATCTGCATGATCGGCCCGGCCGCGTTCGATACCATCGTCGAGAACCCTGCCGAGACGCCGGTGCCTGCCATGCCGATCTTCGACTTCGGGGTTAGCTTCTCACCAAGGGACTTCTGCAGGAAGTACACCGCGATCATGATCAGCACGAGCACCCCCATCATCTGCCCGATGAGGTCTCTCGTGCCGGTCATCTTGCCCGTCTTCCACAGAGTGACCGTCCCGATCGCGAGCCCGACGACGACCCACGGGAGCAAGCCGATGAGCTTGTCCCACTGCACGTGGCGTCTGTACCAGGTGGCGGCGAAGATGTCGCCCATGATCAGCATCGGGAGCATGATCCCGATCGACGGCCGCCCGCCGAACGTCGCCGCCAGCAGCGGCACGACCAGGATGCCCACGCCGGGGATGCCGGTCTTCGATATTCCCACGAGCAGAGCCGCGCCGGCTCCCATCGCCCACTGCCAGAGTTCGAGGTGCATTACCGCTTCACCGCCGTGACCGTGCCGTCCATAGACGGGACGATCACCAGGTCCTTCCAGACCGTCGGCGATGCGAGCAGGTATCCGTTGCCGGTGGAATAGGTCCACTCCTTGTCGCCGGTTGCCGCATCGAAGCAGACGAGGTTCCCCCGCAGGCCCGAGACGTAGAGCTTGCCGTCCGCGTACACCGGCCAGTTGTCGTAGCTGGTCTGGCCGATCGTGGTGCGCCATGTCTCTCCGCCGTCGGACATCCTCATGCAGTAGAGGTTGCCGCCGACGTCCGGCAGGTAGAACCTGTCTCCGACCACCATGGGGCTGTTGAAGATGGCGAGCGACTTCCCGCCCGGGTTCTTGCGCTTCCATACCTCGCCGCCGGTCTTCAAGTCTATGCAGAAGACGTCCGGCGCGCCCGGCGTCTCGCCCTGGTAGGCGGTCACAACGATGCTCTTGCCGTCCGTAGACGGATCGGAGTTCGAGGGCGACCAGTAGAGCGTATCGCCGGTCTTGTACAGCCATACGTCCTTGCCGGTCGCTGCACTGACGGCATGGAAGTGCCCGTCCCACGCGCCGAAGTAGACCACGCCGTTCATGTAGATCGGCACGGTCTGGTTCATCCGCTTCATCTCGTAGCGCCAGGCAAGATCGCCGGTATTCGCATCGATCGCGTAGAACGAGCAATCGCCCGAGCCGATGAAGACCTTGCCTTCGCCAACGGCAGGCGAACCGCACACCGGGCCGTCGGTCTTGTACTCCCACGCCTGTTTGCCGGTGTCTGCATTGAGCGCGAGAATCTTCCCGTTCACCGATCCCAGGAAGACCAGGCCGTCCGATACCGCAGGATAGCTGATCGTGTCGGCCCCTACGTTCTTCCGCCAGATCTCTTTCCCAGTTCGTGCATCGAGGCAGTACACGTCGCCGCCCCAGCAGCCGAAGTAGAGCCGGTCGCCATCCGCCCGGATCGGGCGCTCGATCGCGCCGGAGACGTTGATATGCCATGCTTCCTTGCCGCCCGCCCCAATGCGGACCCACGCGGCATCCGACCACTCCATGCCGTCCTTGTCGGTCGCGCGGACCGAGACCAGGTGCCGGCCGGGCGTACCGCTGAAGTCCGACTTCGCCTCGTAGATGCCGGACCTGCCGCGCTCGATCGGCTTGTAGTCGCCGTCAACGGCGTACTCCACCTTCTCCATCAGGGCACCTACCCGCGCGCGAACCTGCACTTGGCCCTCTACTATGCGTCCGGTCTTCGGGCGGAGGAGGGAGACGGGATTGGTGGTCGGCTTGAGGGAGACGGTTCCATCGGCCGTCTTCTCTCCTCCCGTGATCTTCGTGTAGCTCTTGATCTCGTCGCCGGTCACCTCCAGAATCCGGTAGCCCCCGGGAGCGTTCATGACGCCCTTGACCTCCTGAAAGAGTACGCCGTTCTTCCGCCAGGTCTTGAAGTTGTGCCCGTGCCCCACGAGTATGAGCTTCACATTGAAGGGCCTGATCGTGCGGAGAAGCTGGTCCTCGTTCGGGATGAACCCCGGCATGTGGTGGTAAAAGAGCACGGACGGCGTATCCTTGCCGGCCTTCTCCAGGTCGGCCTTCAGCCACGTCAGCATGTGCTGGTCGAGGATGCCGTAGTGCTCGAGCCAGAGCGCGCTGTCCAGGCCGACGAAGTGCACGCCGCCGTGATCGAAGCTGTAGTACGGGTCCTGGCCGAGGAACTTCGTCGGGCCGAACTTGCCCCAGTTCGACCACTTGGTCTCGTGGTTGCCGGAGACGTTGTAGACGGGGACGCCGAAGCTCTCCATCGCGGCCTTGTACTGCTGGAACTCGGATTCGAAGCCGACCTCCACCAGGTCGCCCGTGCATACGACGAGCGCCGGCTTCGGGTTCATGGCCTCGATCTCGTCGGCGATGGCCCGCAGCTTCTCGGTGTGCTTTCCCTGCGAGTTGACGTGCACATCCGATATGTGAATGAACGTGAACGGCTCAGCCGCATACGATGCGACCGCCAGAATCATAACGAGCAGCAGAACAGCGCATAAACGTCTTGACATTACCCACTCCTAATACAACCGTCAGGCTCTATCCGAAACCAGAACCGCCCAATCTCGAGTGCGCGCTCCGGCGCGTGTATCGAGAGACGGCCCTGGCGCACCACCATCTGCCGTCTGGAGACGCTTCCCACGACTGGATGTTACTTCATCAGATAGCTCACCAGGTTCGCCGTGAAGCGCTTGGCGATCGGATCTTCGGCGAGAAGCATGCTACTGATGATCAGCCGTCCCCTGCCGACCTCCAACTCGACCACCGGCCACGACGTATACCGCGCGATCTGCTCCTTACCCTGCCTGAGGTAGCTGTGCGGCTGGATGTGCTGCGCGAGCTTCGTCAGTCCCGGCGCGTCCGGCATCTGGTACGACTTGCTGCAGACCCTCACGAGTCCGCCCGGGGACGCGTTCCACCAGTGCATGTCCATCGGGTCCATCCCGGCGAGGAGGTCGCTCTCGTACACCTCGACGAAGTCGCCGCTCGCGTCTATCATCGTCCAGTCCCGGCCGGTGACGCTCTTGATCGTCTCGGCATCCGGCTGGATCATCAGGACGTTGGCACTGCCCTCGAGGTAGGTGCCTATACGTTCGGCATGGTCATTGGGACCGGCCACGATCACGGAGCCGCGTCCGATCAGCGTTCCCAGTTCGCCGCCGATGTCATGACACTCATATCCCAGGTCCTTCAGGTAGTCACGGGTCCGGGCGTCCGCGTCCAGCGTGTATATCGTGCCTCCGCCCTGCGAGTACCAGTCCTGCGTCGCGCAGATCAGCGGATACTCGTTCCGCGAGATCACCTCGTCGCCCTGGAGCAGCGTGAGTTCGAGGGTCATCGGCGCGCGCTCGGTGTAGAGCCTCGACGGCACTGTGAACTCGACCGACTGCCGGCTCTTGCCGTCGTACGCGCATTCGGGGAACGGAACCGAGCCGGACGTGCCCCAATCCGGGCCCTTGCCGAAGATGTGCCACCTCAGCGTGAGGTCCTTCACTTCCGGCCGATCCGGGTCGTCGTTCACCACCACGACCTCGCCGATGAACGTCCGGCCCGCCTCGAAATGCCGGTCGTGGAGCGCCAGGGATACGAGCACCGGCTGATGCGCCAACTGCACCCCGTAGTATGCGGGGTATGGGGCGATCGTCTCGGCATCATAGACGTCCTTGAACCAGCAGCAGTTGGCGAAGAGCATCCATCCCGAGAGGTCGGTCCGATCCCGGCGCACCTTCTCGGCGTACTCCTTGGTGATCTGCCCGTGGATGTCGAGGAACATGTCCGGCCGCTCCTCGAAGGTGCCGTACTTGCCGACCCACGCCTGCGGGACGACGTGGTCGCGGATATACGACTCGACCGGGTGCCCCGTGTCGTTGTCGGGGTATCCGGTCGAGGCCTCCTGGCTGATGAGCGGCCTGGTTTTCGAGACGCTTGCCTCGATGCTCTTCTGGTAATCGAACTGGAACGGCGAGGTCGAATACCAGCCGAAGTAGGCATGCTTGTCGTCCACGTCGCCGTCATCGAGCTTGTTCGGCGTGAGGAGGGTATCGTAGTCCCCCTGATTGCGGACGTACCCCGAGTGCAGGACGACCGGGGTCTTCGGGTCGGCCTCTCTCGCAGCCTTGATGACGTCTGAGAACCAGCGGTACTTCTCGGTCTGCCGATTCTTGTCGGGATCGCGCCCGCCCTCGAAGTAGCTCTCGTTGCTGATCGTCCAGAGCATCAGGCTCGGGTGATTGCGGTTCGCCTTCACGACCTCCCGGAACTCGTTCTTCCAGACCTCCATGAGCTTGGGATCGGGGATCGGCGTGTCGCCCATCAGCACCCACGGCCACGTCTCCCCGACGCTCGTGCCGACGCCCTGCTTGTCGGCGGCGTCCATCCAGATCTTGCTGGGAGGGCACATGTGAAACCGCGTCGCCATCTCGTTCCCGTCGTGCATCAGCTTCATGAACTTGTCTGCGAGCGCCTTGTCGTTCGGCATGAGTCCGTGCGGAGGCATGTCTGCGCCCCGGATGTAGTAGGGCTTGCCGTTCAGGTAGAGGCGGTTGCCCTTTGCCTCAAAGGTCTTGAACCCGACGGTGATCGTCTTCTCGTCGAATATCACGCCGTTGGCGAAGAGTTGGGTCCTCAGTCTGTAGAGGTTCGGATGCTCCGGCGACCACAGTTTGGGATTCAGATTCCGGAAGAGAGCGTCTTTCTGGACCTTTCCATCTTCTGACGGGCCTGAGTATTCCCTGGCGTTCCCGGTCACCAGCGTCCTACCGGTGGCTGCGTCTACGATTGTGTGGCGGACCTCGACGTCCTTCAGCAGCACGCCGCTGGTATGAGTCTCGATCAGTGCTCCATCAAGGAATGGCTGGAAGTAGACGTCGTCGATCCGTCCCTTGCCCGTGACCTCCAGGGACACCGGCTGCCAGATGCCCGCCATGCCGTTCTTGAACCAACCGTGCGGCAGTGAGTTCAGCATGTCCTTGGTGATGTTGACCGTAACCGCAACGCCGACGCTGTCCTTCGCGAAGCTCGGGTCGGTCTTGCTCGATCCGACCATCACCGCCAGCAGGTTCAACTCGCCGAACCGGACCTCGTCCGTCACCTCGCATTCGAACGGACCGAACATCCCGACGTGCGAGCCGACCTTCCGGCCGTTCCAGTAGACCTCCGCGAAGCTCGCGACGGCGTCGAACCTTAGCACGAGCCGCCTGCCCTTCATCGAGGAAGGGACCTTGATCCACTGGCGATACCAGCCGCTCTCGGTCGTCTTGTAGTCGAAGGTGAAGTCCTCGCAGCGCTGGATCTCCTTGCGGATGTAGTTGTGCGACGTGCCGTTCGCCGTCGTGTAGATCCACCACTCGGTCGGATTCCAGAACTGCGGCACCCCGAGCACGTGCCAGTTCGCATCCATGGTGATCGGGTCAGCACCCGTTCCGGCGTCCTGCGATGGCCGGAAGAGCCAGTCTCCTGTGAGATCAATCGTCTGCCGAGGCGTCTTCTCGTCCTCCACCACGACCGCCCTGTACGCCGCCCTCTGCCGCGAATGCTTCTCCTCTTGATCGATCCGTGTCTTCTCGATGTTGGTGAGATAAGTCTGAACCGTGCTGCTCACGAGCCGGAACCTGTCAGGCTGAGCGGACGCAGGTATGATCACGATCTCGTGCACCATGCAGTTCGGATATGCGCTGATCCCGCCGGTCAGCACGACCGACGCCTTCCCGTCCCTTGCGGTAACGGGGATGGTCATCATGCCCTTCTCGCCTGACCGCAGGCGCATCGAGCCGAGCGCCGCCTCACCGTCGATCAGCGGCGTGATGCCGGTCGTGAAACCCGTGTCCCATGCGGTGACCTCGAAGAGGTAGTCACCGTCCGGGAGGGTGACGTTGAACGCCGCCGTCGTCACGCCGCGGTCGAGGAGCGCCACTCCCGTGCATCCGTCCCCGCGGTCGCGCCCCTGCGAGCGGAGGTCCTGGTCCCATCCGAGGCCCTTCTCAGCCGAGTAGACCGATCCGTCGTTCACGAGCATTCCATCCGGGACCCTCGTACCAGCCGGCTGGAATCGGATGACTACCTTTTCGTCCGCGGCCAACATCTGCGCGGGGGTCTCCGCCGCACACACGCCGGTCCAGAGCACGAGCATCGAAATTAGCGCGAAGATTCGCATTGTAACATCTCCTGTTGCCAGAAGCATTCGCTTTGGACTATTCTATATCAGCGCAGGTTGCGCGGGCAAGTAGGAGGCAGGATTCATGATGACTAGACGGATTCTTTTCGCTGCGTTGTTGTGCGTCTCGACGGCATGCGCATTCGCCGACATCACCGCAATCATCCCCGAGATGCCCGGGATCGACGCCACATGGACGGCCGTCCCCCTGGAGAGCCTCGACCTGAGCAACATGTTCCAGGACTACGGGACGCCCAGGGTCGGCAAGTCGATCATCGACAAGCCGATGACACTCGGCGGGACCGTTTTCGAGCGAGGAGTCGGGACCCACGCCGTGAGCGAGTTCATCGTAGACCTCAGAGGGACCGCGAAGGCCTTCATCGCCACTGTCGGCGTGGATGATGAGACCGCCGGACAGGGCTCGGTGATCTTCAATATCCTCGTAGACGGCAAGATCGTTGCCCGGACAGCCGTCATGAAGGGCGGCGACAAGCCGATCCGGCTCGGCGTCTCGCTGGAAGGCGCCAAGACCATGACCCTGACCGTGGAGGACGCCGGTGACAACATCAACTTCGACCACGCCGATTGGGCCGACGCGTGTATATTCATCCCCATGATGGCTGACAAGGCTCAATACCCGCAGTCGCTCGCGCACCTCGGCCAGGAGCCGATGCAGATCGCGCACGCCGACAACGAGACGCTGCGGATCAACTACCCGCGCATCACCGGCGCGACACCGGGCCGCCCGTTCCTCTTCAAGATTCCCGCGACCGGTAAGGGCAAGCTCACCTACTCCGCGAAGGGCCTCCCCGCCGGTCTGCGCCTCGATCCGGCCACCGGAGTAATCACCGGTGCATTGCAGTCTGCCGGTGAGTGGAAGGTGGATGTCGCCGTCAGCGACTCCGCCCGGACCGCCCGGAGCACCCTTGCCATCGTCGGCGGCAACCGCAAACTCGCGCTCACCCCGCCGATGGGCTGGAACTCCTGGTACTGCTGGGGCCGGCATATAACCGCCGATATCATGATGGCGCACGCCGACAAGATGGTCGAGTCCGGCCTCGCGGGTCACGGATACCAGTACGTCAACATTGACGACTGCTGGGAGGGCGAGCGCGACGCGGCCGGCGAGATTCAGGCCAACGAGAAGTTCCCCGACATGAAGGTGATGTCCGACTATATCCACGCCAGGGGCCTCAAGTTCGGCATCTACTCCTCGCCCGGCCCGCTGACCTGCGGCCGGTATGAGGGCACCTATCAGCACGAGGTCCAGGATGCGAAGACCTACGCCAGGTGGGGCGTCGACTTCTTCAAGCACGACTGGTGCACCTACGGAGGGATCGCGAAGGACAAGAGCATCCCCGAGCTTCAGAAGCCCTACGCTATCATGCGCTACGCGCTCGACGCGAGCGGCCGGGACATGGTCTACAGCCTCTGCCAGTACGGCATGGGCAACGTCTGGGAGTGGGGCGATCTCGTCGGCGCGAACATGTGGCGCACGACGGGCGACCTGCTCGACAGCTGGGGGAACATGGCACGGATCGGGTTCTCTTCGGCCGAGAAGGGCAAGTACGCCGGCCCGGGCCACTGGAACGATCCCGACATGCTGTGCATCGGCAAGGTCGGATTCGGCAACCTGCGCCCGTCGAAGCTCACGCAGAACGAGCAGATCACGCAGATGACGCTCTGGTGCATGGCCGCAGCCCCGCTGCTCATCGGCGGCGACATCATGGAGATGGACCAGTTCACCCTCGACGTGCTCAGCAACGACGAGGTGATCGCGGTTGACCAGGACCCGCTCGGCAAGGCGGCGCACAGGGTATGGCATGAAGGCGACCTGGAGGTCTGGGCCCGCCCGCTCTCGGACGGCACGAAGGCCGTTGCGCTCTTCAACCGGGGCAACTACAAGACCAAGGTCACCGTCCGCTGGTCGGACATCGGCCTGAGCTCCCCTCGCCCCTCCGGGCGAGAGGGGTCGGGGTTGAGGGGCCTCCCGGTCCGCGACCTCTGGATGCGCCGCGACCTGGGCACCTTCACCGATTCCTTCGCCGCTGAGGTCCTCCCCCATGCCGCCTGGCTGATCAAGGTCGCGAAATGAGGGTGTCAGATGTTTCGTATTGGGCCCGTACGTCCCATCTGTCCCATTCGTCCCATAAGGAGGCCGATCATGAACACCGAATACGTGATCACCGAACAAATGCCCCGCGGCCTCGGACTCACTTGTCCGGTATGCCTATGACCATCACCGTCGGGCGGTGATCTGAAGCCCCGCCCGTCATCCCGGCCGGGATCTCGCGGCCTTCCCTGATGTCGCCCGCGAGCGGCCTGGAGGTCCAGATCTGGTCGATCCGCTCACCAACCGGCGGCGCAATCACAAACCCCGAAGCCAGAAGCGCGTCCGTGCTCTCCTTGTGGATGCCGTACTTGAAGTTCGCATCTCCCATCATCACCGACAGGTTCGATGAACGTAGTCTCATCTGCCGGGCGAGACACCGTACTTCGCTGAGATGGCTCTCAGGGGCCCTCAGGAGGTTGAAGTGCGCCACGAAGACGTTGAGCGCGCGTCCGTCGGGAAGCTTCAGTTGTGCCTGCAGGGCCGCGCGGGTGAAATGGTCGGGATACCCCCTCGCCCAGATTATGGGGAGTTTG
Organism: Armatimonadota bacterium; assembly: GCA_017993055.1. Classification (NCBI taxonomy): domain Bacteria; kingdom Bacillati; phylum Armatimonadota; species Armatimonadota bacterium. The sequence goes on along the minus strand of JAGONM010000013.1, from coordinate 36,841 downwards.
CTGAACAGCGCGACGTTGAAGCGGCTCTTGCCGGATTTCGCCAGGTAGTAGTGCATGCCCAGTTCCCGGGCGACCTGCTTCGCCACCGCATTGTCGTTCTTGTCCCACGAGCAGGCCTCCTGGATGCCCACGATATCGGGGTTCACATACTTGATGACCGAGATCACCCGATCCAGGCGGTTGCCGACCAGTCTGTTGTTGGTGGCTCGTTCGACGATCTTCTGCTCCGCCGGATCGACGCCCGCCCCGTACGCCACGTTGTAGGTCATTACGGTGAGCTTCGTGCCCTCGGCGGCATGTGCCGAGACTGAGAGAATGACGAGCATGATCAGAGCAGGATATCGCGCCATGGCCTCTCGACTCCTGATCACTACTTGAACGAGGCGTTCATGTCCTGCTCGCCGATGTCCTTCACCTTCTTCACGTAGCGCGACGAGGCGATCCGCTCCTTGAGCGCCGACTCGTAGGCCGCGGAATCCAGCGGGAGGTTCACGGTCGCGTCGGTCCAGCCCGAGTAGAGCATGCAGTTCGCCATCTCGACCGACCTGATGCCTTCCTCGGCCGGGGCGATCAGGTCGTCGCCCTTCAGTATCGCGTTCACCCAGTTCTGAGTGATCTCGACATGGTGTCCGCCGCCGCTGCGGTATGGAATCTCCACATTCCAGATATCCGGCTTGGCGAAGCTCTGCTGGCTCGTTACCCGGAACTCGGATGCGAGCATCTCGTTGCGGAAGAAGCGGATGCATCCGTCCTCGACCACCAGCTTGCCCCGGTCGCCCGCGATCTCGAGGCGGTTCGTGCCGGGCGCCTCGCCGGTGGTGGTGATGAAGACGCCTGTCGCGCCGTTCGGGTACTCGAGGTACGCGGTCACCTCGTCCTCGACCTCGATGTCGTGCTTCGCGCCGAACTTGCAGAACGCGCGGACCTTCGACGGCATGCCGAAGAACCACTGCATCAGGTCGAGGTTGTGCGGACACTGGTTGAGCAGCACCCCGCCGCCCTCGCCGCTCCATGTCGCGCGCCATCCGCCGCTCGCGTAGTAGGCCTCGGAGCGAAACCAGTCCGACACGATCCACGAGATGCGGCTGATCTCGCCGATCTCGCCGGATTCGATGAGCTTCTTGATCTTCTTGTAGAGGTTGGCGGTCCGCATCTGGAACATCGCCGAGAAGATGCGGTCGGATGACTTGTGGGCGGCGATGAGGCGCTCGCAGTCGGCCTTGTGGACGGAGATCGGTTTCTCGGTCAGCACGTGCAGACCCTGCTGGAAGGCGTCTACGCCGACGGTGGTGTGATCGTAGTGCGGCGTGGCGATGAGCACTGCGTCAACCATACCGGAGCGGATCAACTCGCGGCTGTCGCTGAAGTCGCGGACGCCCTCCCATCGGCCGAGCTTCTCCTTCTCGATATCGCAAACAGCGGTCAGCTCGGCGCCGACGACCTCGCCCTTTGAAAGGTATCCGGCGTGGTGGCTGCCCATTCCGCCGACGCCGACGATCCCGATTCGTAACTTGTCCATGACACAATCCCCCCGATATCTGCTGTCATTCGGAGCGGAGCTTAGAATGACAGGTATTCTCACTTACTCATCTGTTCATCCGAGGAAGTCGGCAATCCTCCGTGAGCGGTTGACACAGGCGCTCAAACAGGACATACTCAAGCTGCGCAGCCGAGCAATCGGCGCCCCCTGGAATCAGGAGCAGTAGAGGTATGCACATGCTGAGACTTACAGGACTCGTACTGGTAGCGCTGGCGGCGGCGAACGTATGCCCGGCATCGGCCGGATACGGGAGGGCGAGTGTCATCATCGTCCCTGAGTCGGCCCCACAGGTAGTGGCTTACGCCGCGCGGGAGCTTCAGTACTACGTCCGGAAGTCAACCGGCGTCGAGATGCCGATCATGACCGAGGGGAGCGTCCCCAAGGCCACGAAAGAGCGCATCTACCTCGGCGCGACCGAGGCTGCGCGCAAGGCCGGCATCGAAACCTCGGCGCTTACGCGAGACGCCTACCGCATCCGGAAGTCGGGCGACACGGCATACCTCGTCGGAGGCGATCGGGGCGGCGACCCACTGTCCCTCGGGACACCCGCCGGGACGCTGTTCGCCGTCTACGACGTGCTCGACAACGACCTCGGCGCGCGATGGCTATGGCCGGGGACATCGGGCGAGTATGTCCCGAAGCGGCTGTCGCTCAGGATCAGGGACCGCGACGAGACCGTCCAGCCCCGGTTCAGGTTCTGCGGGCTGCGGACCGGGCGCGCCGAGGAGCGTCAGTGGATGCGCCGGATGCGGATGCACGACGCCGATGGCATCGACTAGGGCCATGCGTTCGAGGATTGGGGGAACAAGTACTTCGCCGAGCATCCGGACTGGTTCGAGATGGACGCGAACGGCGTGCGTCACCCCGGCAAGTCGATGTGCGTCTCCAATCCCGGCTTCCACAGGCAGATCGTTGAGAACTGGTGGTCCGGTCGGCAGAATCGTACCGCGTCCAGAACGCACGTCAACATCTGCGAGAACGACGGGCCCGGTGCGTGCTGCTGCCCGAACTGCCTCGCCTGGGACGGTCCCGAACCGTCCTGGCCGCGCCCGACTCCCTACGACAACGTGCGCAACGTCTCCCAGCGGTACGCCCGCTTCGAGATGGCCGTACTGAAGCTTGCCCGCGATCACGACCCCGCCGCCGAGGTGACCGCCTACGCTTACAGCAACCTCACCTTTGCGCCCGACGGCGTGAAGCTCGACAAGAGCGTGCTCATCGGATACGTGCCGGACGTGTTCTTCCCCCGGACCGCCGAGCAGCAGGACTGGGTCCTGAGGCAGGGGCAGGGATGGATAGACGCCGGCGCATCGCTGTTCATGCGCCCGAACTACCTGCTCCACGGCTACTGCATGCCGGTGAACTGGGCCCGGCAGTCCGCCGAGGAGTTTCGGTTCCTGGAGACGCGCGGGATGATCGGCACCGATTTCGACAGCCTGACGGGCATGTGGTCAACGATGGGCCTGTCGCTGTACGTCATCGGGCGGCTGCACGTGACGCCAGGAGCTCCGGTAGATCAGATTCTCGACGAGTACTATGCGTCCTTCGGCCCGGCCTCGAAGCAGGTCGAGGCGTACTGGGACTACTGGGAGCGCTACAGCCTGGAGCATCTCGATCTCTTCAAGGACGGCCTCTGGCAATATGCGCGCTACCCGGAAACCGCCTACAAGCGCTTTCCGCCGGAGTCGTTCGTTCCCGCCGCGAAGTTGCTCGACGAGGCGGAGCGCGCTGCCGCGCGGAATCGAAGCGCTGCGGAAAAGGTGGCGTTCCTCAGGACGGGGTTGGCGCACGCGAAGCTCTGTGTCGAGGCGAGCATGGCCTTCGAGAAAGCGAAGTCGGATGACGCCCGATGGAAGGCGGCGGCTGAGAAGCTCAGGGCTTTCAGGGCGATGATCACGGACCCGATGGCGGTCAACCTGAGCGACGGGGATTCCTCGTGCATGGGCCGCGAGACCAATCTCGGCTGGTGGCCGGAATGAGCATCCCCGCAGGTAGCCGTCGCTAGCAGGGGAAGCAACGATACATCGTGATGCCGAGCACCGAGCCTGCGAGCGCCCAGAGGCTCGACGTGATGTAGTCGCCGAGGACGAGTCCGAGGAAGAACGGAAGCGCTATCCTGTAGCCCTTGATGCCGCCGTAGCGAATGATCAGCGTCTTAAGGATCCACGCCACCAGGAAGGGGCACCAGAGCCAGTACATCGTGCCGGTGTTCGAGAGCACATACCCCGCAGGGTGGAACGGGAACCAGACGAATCGGCTGCGCATCAGGCTGAGGAGGAACGTGAAACCGGTTCCGAACGCGATCGCCAGGATGCCGGGGATGTCGGCCTTCATCGGGTTGGCGATGAAGGTGCTCGCGCGGTCGAACGGCACCTTGCCCATCATCGTGCGCCAGGGTTCCACCTTCGCCGTTCCCGCGCCGAACTTGTACCACACCGCCAGGCACGCCCAGAACCCGACCGCTATCCCGACGACCATCGCGAACAGGAGCACCATCGTCATGATGCGCTGCCTGCTCCGAGTCGCCTGCGCCATCTTCATCCCCTCGGCCTGCACGCCCATCGGGCAGCACCTCATCTCGACGCTGAACCAGTGGAAATACGCGAGCGCGACCAGGTTTCCCTGGCTGAACACCCCACTTCCCATCGGGCGCACCAGCGTGTCCACCGCATCCCATCCCGGCCCCATGACCCACGCCGGCCCGGCCTCCGCGCGCAGGCGGCTGATCGTCGTGGCGAAGAGCAGGTAGATGCCGAGGTACGCGAGCGCCACCAGCGGAGACATCCCGACGAGCACGCAGAAGACGACCATCACCGCGAACCCGGCGAGGAGACCTATCCCGGCCATGCGGTAGGACATCGGCTCCTCCGAGTCGTCAACGTCGGGATCGTTTCGGAATACCTTGGCGAAGACCTCCTTCAGGTGCTTCCGCGCCAGGTAGACAACTACGATGCCGATTCCGATGAACCCCCCGACGCTCTGCTGGGCGAGGTAGGGTGGGGCGCTCAGCGCCCCCGCGCCCCCTTGCCAACCGGTTGCGGCGACGAGGACGCCTTCCAGCTTGGTGATGATGTAGAAGAACCAGCACGAGAAGCTCACGTCGGTCGCCAGCACGAACCCGAGCCCGATCGCCAGCGGGTAGAACGTCGTCGGGAAGTAGCCGACCCCGTTCCACGGCGCGGTGCTGAAGAACGGCTGAAGGTCGAACGCCCGAACCTGCAGGTACGGCACAGACGGGTAGAGGTGGTGCAGGCTGTTCAGCGTCTCCACCGCGGCGGCGGCAAAGAACCCGGTCCACATCAGCTTGTTCGAGAAGAACCGGGTCTTAGGGTCGGTCATCTCCAGCGGCAACTGCACGATCGGGTAAGAGAGCCTCTCTCGCTCGATCCACTGCTTGCGCAGGATGGTGTTGATGCACATCATGCTGAAGAGCATCGCGAAGAGGAAGCCGCTCCACAGGACGATCGGGTATGTCCATGCCGCCCACGGTATCGGCTCGTTGCCCTTGTAGAAGCCCTCGATCGCCGAGAGCTTGGGCATGATGTACTGCGGCACGAAGCCGTCGAGCGCTGCGATGTGAGGCTGCGTCAGTCCGTAGTGCGGGACCGCACCGAGCGAGGTCATCAGGAACTGGAGCATCCCCATGCCGGAGAGTATCACGGAGACGGTCAGCATCGCGTATATAGTGATCAACTCCGTCCGGCCGAGCGTCCAGATCGGCCGCAGACGCCGGACCAGGCCGTTGATGATGAGCAGTGAGATGATGATCAGGATCGGCGGCATCATGAGCGAAGTCGAGGTGAGGTCGGTCTGCGAGACCACATCGCCGTATACGCCCCAGAACACCCCCGGGATGATGGCGGCAAAGCCGATCACCACCGCGCGCCAGGTGATGCCCCGGTCGGGCTGAGCGGGGTCGGGCGCCGATTCGGCTTCCTCGGGAAACTTCGGACTGTAGGGTTCTACTGCCATGCCTGCCTGCTGTCGTGGATCGGTGCAGGGTAATCTTCATCCTGCGCGGGTGAAAGTCCTACCGAGTCCAGGAATCAGAAGCGTCGCACAGAGAAAAGGCCGGGGGCGGGTGCCCCCGGCCTCTGTTGTCGGGCCAGACGGAAATGCTAGAACCCGCTGAACAACTCGATGAAGAAGAGGTCGTTGTCCACCTTGCCTCCGCCGAGTGCGTCCTCGTTATTTATCTCATACTCATACTGCAACCACACGGATTTCGCTATCGGCTGTACCATTGAGAGGGATACCTGCTGCACATCCCACGTGAGCGGGTTGTTCGCCAGCGGGGTGTCCATGTTCTGCTGGGCATATCTGGCAAACAGCTTCCAACCGTTCTTGAACTCCTGCCCTAGCACCACGTTCCAGGCATCGTAGTCGAGGCTGCTGACCTTGGCGTCGTAGTACTCGCCCTGGAGCACGAATCCGCACGGCCACTTCCTCATGAAGTCGAAGCCGAGCTGGCTCATGGTGTTGTCGGTCGCCCCTGGCAGCAGCGGAGCAGATGCCGCTCCGGTTATGGGGTTCGACGGGCGGAGGACGGCGTCCGCCGCCGGGTCGCGCAAGTTCGCCATGTCTCTGCTGTCGAGCTTCGCATAGGAATATGAGAGGCCTGCCTTGACCCCACTCCAGGTTCCGCCGATTCGGCCGGAGAACTGGAGCTTCTGGCTCAACTGACCTGAAACGGCGCTGAATGCCTGGTTGCCCGAACCCGAATGGGGATCGCGCAGCGCCAGGTGAGGCACCTGATGCTGCGGTACGCCCAGCGCGTTGCGGGGCGTGTCGCCCGGAATCTCCCCTATCGCTCTCGTGCCGAGGCGGTAGGCCGTGTGAACGGCGAGCGCGGCTTCCATGTTGTTCTTGCTTCCGATGTACTGAACGCCCTGGACCCGGTCCTGTGTGAACGCCTCGGATACGATCCCGTAGTTCGAGGTCTTGCGATTCGGGTAGGCCGGCGTGATGCCGAATGCCTGCCTTCGGCCTTTTCCGATCCTCAGTTTGCCTACTTCGATCGGTTTGTCATAGTAGGCGCTCTCGAGGTAGAGACCGTTCGTGTTGACCCACGGATGGTAATAGAGCTCCACGTAGGCGTTGCTGGTGTCGGCGAAGGTCGCGAGCGTCGAGATGGAGATCCTCTCGGATCTGAACTCTCCTGACGCTCCTTCGCCCATGTAGAACCGGTTCTGCATGTAGCCATGCACGTCGATCTTCGGCGGCGCGGGCGCGGCCTGCGCGAACAGTGCTCCGGCTGCTGCTACCAGCAGCACGGCGCTTAGCGCCGCAAGGGCGCACGTCGTAACTCTGGACACTTTCCTTACCTCCTGTGCCTTTGTTTCCGCGGCTCTATTGCCGCGGTCCTTATGTGCCGGTCGGGCCGGCGATGGCCTGGCGAGGCTGTCCCTGTTTCGCCTTCGCCCGGCCAAACTGAAACTGATCAGCCATCTACGACAGGTTCCGATTGTCCACCACGCGCTGAGCGGCGTCCGGGCTGTCCTGAAGCGTCTTCGGCTCGACGAGCCTCAGCTTCGGAGTGAGACCCACTACCGCGTGGATTCGATCCCTTATCTTCTCTTCGAGTTGCACGAGCCTGCTGATCTGGTCGGTGATGATGTCTGCCGAGACCTCGACCAGCACAGTCAGTTCGTCCATCGCCTCGACACGGTCTACGATGATCCGGTAATGCGGCTCGACTCCCTCAATCTCGTACAGGATCGCCTCGATCTGCGAGGGATAGACGTTGATGCCCCGGATGATGAGCATGTCGTCGGTGCGTCCGGCGATTTTGCTCATGCGGACGGTCGTTCGCCCGCACGAGCATCGCTCCGGGTTGAGTGTGGTCAGGTCCCTCGTCCTGTATCTGATCAGGGGCATCCCCTGCTTGGTGATCGTCGTCAGGACCAGTTCGCCCTGTTCACCGTACCCGACGGGTTCGAGCGTCGAAGGGTTGACCAACTCCGCCAGGAAGTGGTCCTCGTTCACGTGCAGGCCGCACTTGTGCTCGCATTCGCCGGCTATCCCCGGACCCATCACGTCGCTGATCCCGTAGTTGTCCGTCGCGCTTATCCCCAGGCGATCCTCGATCTCGGCGCGCAGGCATTCCGGGAACGGTTCGCCCCCGAACAGTCCCAGTCTCAAAGAGAACGCATCGCGGTCCACGTCCATCTGTTCCATCACCTCGGCGATGTGAAGGGCGTAGCTCGGGGTTCCGACGAGCGCGGTCGTCTTGAAGTCCTTCATGATGCGGATCTGGCGCTCCGTATTGCCTCCCGACGCCGGGATGACCGACGCGCCGACGCGCTCGGCTCCGTAATGGATTCCGAAGCCGCCGGTGAACAGCCCGTAGTCGAAGGTTACCTGCAGGACGTCGTTCTTGGTCACCCCGGCCCCGCTGACGACGCGGGCGACGAGGTCGCTCCAAGTCCGCAGGTCGTTTCGCGTGTAGCCGATGACTGCCCCCTGCCCGGACGATCCGGACGAGGAGTGTATGCGCACGATCTCCTTCAGGGGTACGCTGAACATCTCGTACGGGTAGGCGTCGCACAGGTCTTCCTTGGTCGTGAACGGCAGTCGGCCGAGGTCGGCCGGCGATGTCACGTCCTCAGGCTCGATTCCGAGCTTCTCGAACCGCTTGTGGTAGAAGCGGACGTTTCGGTACGCGCGGTTGACCGTGAGTTGGAGACGCTCGATCTGCAACTGCTCCATATCCTCGCGCGGCATCGTTTCACATCGTTTGTTCCAGATAGGCATAAGCTTCCTCAGCTTTCTATGATCTGCCTGTAACCCTTGCCGAGATACGCCCTCTGTACCTCGGGATTTCGCTCCAGTTCGTGGGCAGTTCCCTCCAGAATGACCCGTCCGGTCTCGATGACGTACCCGCGTTGGGCGACCGAGAGCGCCGCCTTCGCGTTCTGTTCCACGATCAGCACCGTTGTGCCCTGCTTGTGGAGTGCGGTGATTACCTTGAAGATGTCCTTGATGACAAGTGGGGCCAGGCCCATCGAGGGCTCGTCGAGCAGCAAGAGCCTGGGGCGTGACATCAGCGAGCGCCCGATGGCGAGCATCTGCTGTTCGCCGCCGGACAGCGTTCCCGCGAGTTGAGAGTGCCTCTCCTCGAGTCTCGTGAAAATCGAGTAGACCCGCTCGAGGTCCTCGCGCATCTGGGCCTGCTTGTCGGCCCTCGGGCGGCGGTACGCGCCCAGCACGAGGTTCTCGTACACTGTCATGTCCGGGAAGAGCTGGCGTCCCTGCGGTACGTGCGAGATTCCAAGCTTCACGAGGCTCTCCGGCGCGGCTCCGGCCACTTCGTGCCCGTCGTACTTTATGGAGCCGGACTGTGCCGGAAGAATGCCGCATATCGTATCGAGCAGCGTCGTCTTGCCCGCACCGTTCGCGCCTATGACCGCGACGATCTCGCCCGCTCCGACGTGCAGGGAAACTCTCCGCAGGGCGGTGATGCGCCCGTATGCCGCCGCAACGCTCGTGAGCCTGAGCATCGCTCCCTACACCTCCTCGCCCAGATAGGCGGCGATGACTTTCTCGTCCGCCTGTACTTCTTCCGGGGTTCCGTCGGCGATCTTCTGCCCGTGGTCCAGCACCACCACGCTGTCCGAGATGTCCATGACGAACTGCATATCGTGGTCTACGAGCGCCACCGTTATGCCCTGGTCCTTGATCTTCCTCAGCAGATTCGCAAGGCCCTCGGTCTCGTGGGTGCTCAGGCCGGAAGCCGGCTCGTCGAGCAGCATCATCGTCGGTTCCGTGGCGAGCGCCCGCGCGATTTCGAGCAGTCGCTGTTGTCCGAACGGGAGGCTCGCCGCTGGGTCGTGCGCCCTCTCAGTCAGGCCGACGATCTCGAGCTTAGAGAGGGCGTCGTCAACGATCTGCCGCTCCTCGCGCGCCTGTGCGGGAAACCTGAACGCTGCGGCGACGAATCCCTGTCGGGACCGCATATGTCTTCCGACCATGACGTTCTCTAGCACGGTCATATTGCCGAAGAGCTGCACGTTCTGGAAGGTGCGCGCGATTCCCAACCCCGCGATCCGATGCGGCGGCAGCCCCAGTGTTGACCCGTTGGCGAAACTCAGCTCTCCCGACGTAGGGGATAGAACCCCTGACAGTATGTTGAGCAGCGTGCTCTTGCCGGCTCCGTTCGGCCCGATGATGGCCCGCAGTTCGCCGCGCCTTATCTCGAACGTGACATCGTCCACGGCGGTGAGACCGCCAAATATCTTCGTAATGCATCGTGCCTCGACGAGTGCGGGATCGGCGTTCATCGGCCCACCGCCTTCTTCCCGCGGGCCATCCGCAGGAACGATGCGGTCGCGTCAACGGCGCTGCGCACCAGGCCGTCCGGCATGTAGATCATGATCAGCATGAGGATCAGCCCGAAGACGACTACGTCGAAGTCGGCCAGCGAGCCGCCCATCCCCGGAATATGAACGTGGCCGAGCCCGCGCAGAAGCTCGCCCAACACGGTGATCGCCGCCGCCCCGAAGATCGCTCCCCACACGCTGGCCATGCCGCCCACGGCGACCATGACGACCAGTTCGACCGAGAACTTGAACCCGAAAGGCTCCGGGCTTATGAACGTGACGTAGTGCGCGTAGAGGCTTCCGGCTATCGAGGCGAGCGCGGCGCTCAGCACGAAGACCTGCAGCTTGTACCTCGCCGTGTCCACTCCGAGCGTCGAAGCGGCCATTTCGCTGCTGTGAACGGCCCGGAACGCGCGCCCTATCCGCGAGTGAACGATGTTGGCCGAGAGAGCTATCACCGCCGCCGCCAGTCCCCACACAACGTAGAACATCGAGACATCGTCGTCAAGAATCAGTCTGCCGATGCCGAGACTGGGTATGCCGTATATGCCGGACGTCCCGCCGGTCATCGGCTCCCACTGCACAAACACTATCGAGACGATGACGCCGAAGCCCAGCGTCGCCATTGCCAGGTAATAGCCGTGGAGCTTCAGGGCCTGCGCTCCGATCAACCACGCGATGAGCGATGTGAGCAGTACGCCCGCAAGCATACCGATCCACGGCGAGAGTCCCACGCGCGAGGTCAGTATCGCGGACGTGTACGCTCCCAGTCCGTAGAATGCCGCGTGGCCGAGCGAGACCTGCCCCGCGTAGCCCATAAGCAGGTTCAGCCCGACGGCCAGAATGGTGTTTATGCCGACGTATATCAGCACGGTGAGCTGGTAATTGCCGCCCCCGGCCGAGGGCCTGAAGATCAGGTTTGGAACTATGACTATCGCCGCGATGAGCGCGACGAAGGGCGCATAGCCCATCAGCTTCGATCCAGCTGTTCCGCGCGCCGACGGCGCGTTCGTCTCTTGTTTCCCTGTTTCCGAAGTCAATTCTTGTCGTCACCAATCCCCGGTTCTGAGTCGGGGCGTCAGGGCTACTCTTTCTTTCGCCCGCCGAATACGCCTTGGGGTCGGGCGAAGAGAATGATCAGTAGAATGATGAATGCTATCGCGTCCTTGTAGCCGCTCGAGACGAACCCGGCTCCCATCGCCTCCAGTATTCCCAGCATTAGTCCGGCGGCTATTCCGCCCGAGAAGTTGCCGAGTCCGCCCAGGATCGCGGCGCAGAAGCCCTTGAGACCGAGCATGGCTCCCATATCGTACTGGGCCATCGTGATCGGAGCAACCACCGCCCCACCCACGGCGCCGATCGCTCCTCCCAGCATGAACGAGAGTATCGTCATGCGGTTGATGTTGATGCCGACGAGCCTTGCGCCCGCCTTGCACGACGCGCATGCCCTCATGCCGCGTCCGATCAGCGTGTATCGGTAGAAGAGCCACAGCAGGAGCACGAGAAGCGCGGTGATGCCGAATACCCACAGGCTCTGCGCCTGAATTGCTGCGCCGCCGAACCTGAGCGTGTGGTCGCCCGAATAGGCGGGCAGAGGCAAGGCGTCTTTGCCCCAGAGAAGCATAGCAATCCCGCGGAGCAGTATCGAGGCGCCGACGGTGATGATGACAAGAGTTACCGTCGAGCCGGTCCGGAGCGGCCTGAGCAGAGACATGGCGACCAGGCATCCTACTATGCCGGACACAGCCACTGCTGCGAGCACTGCCAGGGGAAGCGAGACGTGCATGGACACGAGCACCGCGGCAACCACGGCGCCGAGCATCACGAACTCGCCCTGCGCGAAGTTGACCACCTGGGTGCAGTTGTATACTATCGTGAATCCGATCGCGGTCAGCGCGTAGATACTGCCGACCGTCATGCCGGACAGGAGAAACTGCAGGAATTGCGCTGAAATACTCACGTACTCAGTTCCTGAGAGGACATGCCCGGCTGATGCCGGATGCAAGAATCGGCGTGCGGGTAGAGGGGAAGTTCCCACTCGCACCGACACGGCATCCAGCTTTCGCCGGGCATGTCCCCCGGCACGTTCTTGCCTACTTCATCAGCGTCCACTTCCCGTCCTTGATCTCGACCATGACGAACGAATCCTTCGTCAGGCCGTTGTGATCTTTGGCCGAGAAGTTGAAGACGCCGCTGATGCCTACGAAGTTGGTGGTGTTCTCGATCTCGTCGCGGATCTTCGCCGGATCGTCCCCCACGCTCTCGAGAGCCTTCACGACGAGGTGGACCGCGTCCCACGCGTGCCCGCCGAACGTGTCGGCGCTCTTTCCGTAAGCTTTCTCGAACTGAGAGGCGTACGTCAGCAGTGTAGCCTTCTGAGGGTCGGAGTCGGGTATGCTGTCGGCGACTATCAGTCGGCCGGCGGGGAATACCACGCCGTTCGCCGCATCACCGGCAAGCTCGATGAACTTCTTGTTCGCGATGCCGTGGCTGTTGACCAGCGGCATCTTCATCCCGAGCTGTTTCATGTTCTTGGCGACAATCGCCGGTCCGGGGTTCGTGCCCCAGCAGATGACGGCGTCGGGCTTCTTCGCGTTGATGCGGGTCAGCTGGGCCGTCATGTCGGTGTCCTTGCCGCCGAACTGCTCCTTGGCGATGATGGTGACGCCGGCTCCTGCGGCCTGCTTCTCCGTCTGCTCGAGGCCGCTGGCCCCGAATGCGTTGGAATCGTTGATGAACGCTACGGTCTTGATTCCCTTAGCCTTCAGGTAGTCAAGCACCTTGGCCGCGGCGTGGACGTCAGCCTGGGCCGTCTTGAATACGAACGGTTTCACCGGGTCCGTGATCTTGATGCCCGCCGCGCAGGAGATCAACGGTATCTGCGCCTTCTCGCACATCCCGGCGACGGCGAGTGTCGTGCCGGTCGTGCTCGGGCCGATGATCGCGCACACCTTGTCGGACTCGATCAGCTTCTTGACCGCCATCACGCACTTGGTCTCTTCGCTGGCGTTGTCCTCGATGATGAACTCGACGGGATGACCCTTTATCCCGCCTTCCGCGGTGATCTGGTCGGCGATCATCTTGACCGTGTCCCGCTCGGGAGTCCCCAGGGGAGACGCCGGCCCGGTGATGTCCAGCACCACGCCTACCTTGTAGGGCGCGTTGCCTGTCTGCTTCGCGCATCCGGCCGCGATGAGAATGGCCAGACACACGATGAGCGTTGCCGCAAGGCGAATCCTTCCTTGCATTTCGACCTCCATAGTTGGAATTAGCCGCTGACGCAGGCCCGGTGTCACTCGTGGACACTTCCGACTAGGCCGGCGGTCATGCGACCGATGTCCTTACACGGGCGCGGAAGTTTCGCCCGTTGCGCGCCGCTTTCGGCGCGTATGCCAAGAGGGAGCCGTCTCCCCCTAGAGCGCGTGGAGTTCGTCGCCTGTAAGTATCCTGGCTCCGCCTTCCTTCAGAGCCTCTATTGCTTTGTCAACCGGTTCGGTTCGAAATACAACGATCGCGTTCTCGCCGGACGATCCGACGAACGCATACATGTAGTCTATGTTCAGGCCCTTCGACGCGAGGATCTCTATTATGCCGGCGAGTCCGCCCGGGCGGTCCGGCACCTCGATCGCCAGCACCTCCGTCGCCGTGACTGTGAAGCCCTCGCCGGTCAGCACCTCGGTGGCGCGTTCCGGGTGATCTACTATCAGGCGCAGGAGACCGTAGTCCGCAGTGTCCGCGATGGACAGAGCGCGAATGTTGACCTCGTTCCCGGCGAGTGTGCGGGTGACGTCACCCAGGCGGCCGGACTTGTTCTCAAGGAAGACGGATATCTGTTCTACCTTCATCCGCTTGCTCCATTGGCCATCATTCGCTGAATCGCACGGGCTGTGTTTACCCGATTATGCGCGGCGGGCAAACATTCCTCCTAGAGGCCGTAGACCTGCTTCGCCGAAAGCATCTTGACGCCCTTCGCCTCCAGAGTCCTGATCCCCTCGTCCACGTTGTCGATCCGGAAGATCACGACCGCGTTCTCGGCGGACTTCTGCACGTAGGCGTACATATACTCGATGTTGATCTTCGCATCGGCGAAGATCTTGAGCACGCTTCCGAGACCACCAGGCCTGTCGGGGATCTCGATCGCGATGACATCGGTCTCGCGAACCGTAAACCCACCGGACTTCAGCACGGCATGGGCTTTGGCGATGTCGTCTACGATCAGGCGGAGTATCCCGAAACCCGATGTGTCCGCGAGCGAGAGGGCCCGGATGTTGACACCTTCCGCGCCTATCGCTTCCGACACCTCGGCTAGCCGGCCGGACTGGTTCTCGAGGAAGATAGAGAGCTGCTTGACCTTCATATCATTCTCCTGCGGATTCGGCCCCCGGCCGAGCCGTTCCATCGCCGAAGCACTTGGCAAGGTGAGCCTCGTCCATCGGTCTCGTGACCGCGCTCACGATCGGCACTACAATGAACGGCGCGAGGATGGCGATCGCTCCGCCAAGGGGTATCCCCGGCTGTCCGAGCTTGACATAGAGGGTGACGGCAATCGCGACTCCGGCGAAGAATCCCGCGACCGCGCCGGCGGTGGTCGCCCTGCGCCAGAATAGACCGTACAGATAGGGAGCGGCGAACGATCCCGCCAGCACGCCCCACGATATCACCATCAGGTTTATGATGATATCCGGCTTCATGAGCGCGATGTAGAGTGAGAGCGCTACGAACAACCCGCACAGTACCCTCATCATCAGCAGTACGGTTCTGCGTTCAGCCTTCGGGTTCACGGTGCCGGCGTAGAGGTCCATCGCCACCGCCGAACTCGATACAAGTACCAGCGACGAGAGTGTGCTCATGGACGCTGAGAACACCAGCAGCGCGATGATGATGAGCATCCACGCCGGCAGTTTGTTCATCAGGAAGATCGGCATCCAGCGGTCCCAGTCAATGTCCGGCTTCCCGTTCGGCAGGATGACCGGTTTGTCGCCCGCCATCTTCACCGGCAGTTCCTTCGGCGAGGTGTATAGCCCCTCAGAGATCGGCGCCGCCGTAATGCGCGAGTCGTTAGGCAGGTTCAGGTGAGTCATCGCCCCGGTAAAATAGGCGCCGAACGTGATCACGACCGCAAAGAGGGTCGCGACGATCATCGCCCGCTTGACCTGGTCCGAGTTCTTTATGGAGTAGAACTTCTGCACCATCTGCGGGAGGCCCCAAGGGCCGAGGCTCGTCAGGACAACGAGTGATGCCAGTGTCACCCAGCCGGGGATAGTCCCCGGAGGCGCATTCGGCGGAAGAGGCTTCAACGCGGGCGAGCAGACCTCCCAGTTCGCGAGCAGGCTGACCGCGTTTCCGATGCCGCCCGCCTTGCCGAGCAGGATGTACATCATCACCCCGACGCCCGAAATCATCACCAGGCCCATCAGGAAGTCGGTCAGCGTGACCGCGAAGTATCCGCCCATTATCAGATACACGCCCGTCAGTACGGCAAGGAGAACGATTGCCTGCACGTAGTCCATGCCCAGAGCGCTCTCGAAAAGGTAGCTGAGACCCATGTAGACCGAAGCGGAGTAAGGGACCAGGAAGATGAAGATCAGCAGTGCGGCCAGTATCTTCAGCATCGGGCTTCTGTATCGCTCGGCAAGGAACGCGGGCATAGTCATTGCGTCGAGCCGGGAGGTCATCTCTCTTGTGCGCCTGCCGAGGACCATCCATGCGAGAAGGCTTCCGACGAGTATGTTCCCCGCGACGATCCACATCGTGTGCAGGCCGAATCCCCATCCGAGCTTCCCGGCGTATCCGATGAAGACGACTGCCGAGAAGTACGTCGTCCCGTAGGCGAACGCCGACATCCACGGTCCGATGCTTCTGCCTCCGAGGAAGAAGTCGCCCAGGCTCTTCGTCTTCCTCATGGCCCAGACTCCGAGGCACAGTATGGCCAGAACGTACAGAACGATTACTGCTACTCCCACCCTGCTCTCCTCCTTTGGCTAGTCTCTTGGACGGTTGTCAACCACGCGCTTGGCCTTGCCCTCGCTACGTTCGATGGTCTTGGGCTCGACCAGCTTCACGTCGGCCGTTACCCCGACGACGCTGTGTATCTCATGCTCGATCTTCTTCTCGAGCGCTTCGAGCACCTTGATCTCATCGGAGAAGAATCTCTCGTTCACCTCGACCCAGACCTCCAGGCAGTCGAGGTTGTCCTTGCGGTGCACGACGATCAGATAGTGCGGCTCAGTGCCTTCTATCTCGAGCAGCACACTCTCTATCTGGCTCGGGAACACGTTCACTCCGCGGATGATCAGCATATCGTCGGTCCTGCCGGTGATCCGTCCCATGCGGAAGTGTGTTCTCCCGCACGCGCACGGTTTCTCGTTGATGACGGATAGGTCCCTTGTCCGGTAGCGGATGATCGGGAATGCTTCCTTGGTGAGTGAAGTGAACACAAGTTCGCCGGGCGTTCCCGGCGGGAGGACTTCATCGGTCAGCGGGTCTATGATCTCCGGGACAAAATGGTCGTCGAAGACATGCAGGCCGTCTTGGACTTCGCACTCGCTCGCGACGCCCGGGCCGATGACTTCGCTCAGGCCGTAGATGTCGGTCGCGCGGACTCCCATCTTGGCCTCGATCTCCCTGCGCATCTGGACGGTCCACGGCTCTGCGCCGAAGATGCCGTACTTGAGCGAAAAGTCGCGGATGTCGAGGTCCATGTCCTTCGCGGTGTCGGCGATGTGAAGGGCGTACGACGGCGTGCAGGCCAGCATCGTGCTGCCGAAGTCCTGCATTATCATGATCTGGCGCTTTGTGTTGCCCCCTGAGATAGGGATGACGGCTGCGCCGACCAGTTCCGCGCCGTAGTGGACTCCCAGGCCTCCGGTGAAGAGGCCGTATCCGTAGGCGACCTGGATAATGTCGTTCTTGCCCGCACCGCCGCATCCGATCGTGCGCGCCATCAACTCCGCCCACGTCCCGATGTCGCGGCGCGTGTACCCGACCACCTTGGGCTTGCCGGTCGTGCCGGATGAGGAGTGGACGCGGACGACGTCTTCCATGGGAACGGCGAACATGCCGAACGGGTAGTTGTCGCGCAGGTCATCTCTCGTAGTGAACGGCAGGTGTCGCAGGTCGTCTATCGAGTTGACGTCATCCGGTTTGATGCCGGCGATGTCGAACTTGCGGCGGTAGACCGCGACGTTCTCGTAGCACCGGCGCACGGTCTCCCGCAGGCACTCGCCCTGGAGCGTTCGCCGTTCCTCGATCGGCATGCATTCGGCTTCTCTATTCCAAATCATGAATACCGCTCCCATTCATTCTGGTCTGATCGGTCGGACACGTCAGACAAGTCCCACGCCACGCCCCAACGCAAACGCCCTCAGGTTCGCATCCAGCCCCTTTTGCCTGAACCGTTCAGTCAGTACGTTCTTCCAGACCGTCTGCTCAACGTCAAGGAACCTTGAGAGCGCTCCCAGCAGACAGATGTTCGCGCTTCGTGCTGAGCCGGCATCCTTCGCGAGTTCCAGCGCGTCGAGCGGCACTACTTCGCCCGCGCGGTCCGAGAGCTTGCGCTCGATGCCATCCGGGTATTCCAGCCTGCCGGATGCGACCGCCGCCGGAAGTATCCTCTGGGTATTGAATATGACGACGCCGCCTGACTTGAGCGAAGGCAGATACCTGAGCGCTTCCATCTGCTCGAACGCCAGCAGGATGTCCACCTCTCCGTTCGGGATGATCGGCGAGTAGACCTTCTTTCCGAATCGCACGTCCGAGTTCACCGTGCCGCCGCGCTGCGCCATGCCGTGAACCTCGCTCTTCTTCACATGGAGCCCGCTCGCCAGCAGCGAATCGCATAGAGCCTCGCTGGCCACGAGTATGCCCTGTCCGCCGACTCCGACCAGTCTGATATTCGTCGTTCGCTCGCTCATTCCTGCTCTCTCCGTATGGCACCGAAGCGGCAGACCTGCATGCACACGACACAGCTCATGCACAGATCGTGGTTGATCCGGGCCCTCAGCTTCCCGTCATCGCCCTTCACCGACTCGATCGCGGGACATCCGATTCGGAAACACATCCCGCACGCGGTGCACTCGTCGAGAGCGACCGACGGCTTCGGCGGCTTCGGAGTCCGATCCTGCAGGACGCACGGCCGGTTGGTGATGACCACCGACGGCTTATCCGTGCCGATCGCGTACGCGAGCGCCTTCTCGAGTTCCGGCAGGTCGCAGGGGTCAACCGCGAGCACGTCCTCGACGCCGATCGCCTTCGCCAGCGCATAGAGTTCGAGCTTCGGAGCCGGCTGCCCCATGAGCGTGCGTCCCGTCGCCGGGTGGTCCTGCCCGCCGGTCATCGCGGTGATCGAGTTGTCTAGGATGCATATTGTCGCGGCGGTGCCGTTGTAGACGGCGTCAATCAGGCCCGTGATCCCCGAGTGGACGAACGTCGAGTCGCCGATGACCGCCACCACCGGGCGCTTGTCGTTCGGCGGTTGAGCGCGCTTCATGCCGAGCGCGGTCCCGATGGACGCGCCCATGCAGACGCACGTGTCCATGACTTCGAGCGGCGGGAGGACGCTGAGCGTGTAGCATCCGATGTCGCCGGTGACGATCGCCTTCAGCTTCTTCAGCACCTGGAAGAAGCCTCGGTGAGGGCATCCGGGACAGAGCACCGGCGGGCGTCCGGGTACTTCGCCTGCCTGTTGAGGGGGGAGATGGACTTCCTCCCCGGCGACCGGGCCAAATCCGGCAGCGACGATCTTCGGGTTCAGCTCTCCGACGATAGGAAACCGCTCTTTGCCGACGACCTCGATACCCATCGCTCGAACCTGTTCTTCGACGAACGGGTCGAGTTCCTCGACGACGTAGAGCTTCTCGATCTTAGAAGCAAACGCGCTGATGAGACGGTCGGGCAGGGGATAGCTCATCCCGAGCTTCAGGACCGACGCGTTCGGAACGGCCTCCTTCACGTACTGGTAGGCGATCCCGGAGGTGATCACCCCGACCGAGGTGTCTCCCCATTCGACGCGGTTCAGATTCGTGTTGTTGGACGACTCGCGAAGGCGGATCAGCCGCTCCTCCACGACAGCATGCCGCTTCATCCCGTAGGCGGGGATCATCACATACTTCTGAGGGTCTCGCTCGAAAGTGCCGAAGACCAGCTCGGTTGGCTCCCCGAGTGCGACCGGCGACTTTCCGTGGTTCACACGGGTGGTCGTGCGTAGCAGGACCGGGGTGTCGAACTCCTCGCTGATCTCGAAAGCGCGGATCGTGAACTCCCGGCACTCTTCGCTGTCGGACGGTTCGAGCATCGGAATCTTGGCGAACCGGGCGTAGTGGCGGTTGTCCTGCTCGTTCTGGGAACTGTGCATGCCGGGGTCGTCCGCACTCACGAGCACGAGCCCCTTGTTGATGCCGGTGTACGCGGCGGTCAGGAGCGGGTCGGCCGCGACGTTCACGCCGACGTGCTTCATCGTGCAGAGCGCTCTTGCCCCGCCGAACGCAGCTCCGAGAGCCACCTCGAGGGCGACCTTCTCATTCGGTGCCCACTCAGCGTATATCGTCTCGTAACGGGTGATGTTTTCGAGTATCTCAGTGCTCGGGGTGCCGGGGTACGCCGCGGCGATCCTCACGCCCGCTTCGTATGCTCCCCGTGCGATCGCCTCGTTGCCTGAGAGCAGGACCGTCTTGCTCAAAATATGCTCAACCTCACGTTGCATCCACCATGGGTCCCATATCTCCTGCCAAACCGTCAGAATCGTATCACTTTGCCACCACATCCGTCAAACCTCGCCGCTCCGACGGATGGAACGGCGCACTGTCACCTGGTAGGAATACCAGTTTCTCGACGCCGCCTCGTTCAGTGCAGGAAATAGTGTGTTGACAAAGTGCCCTGGGGGGTATACTGTGCTAGACGGTAGTTCAAGGCGTCACTAGAACGCTCGATCCCAATCGTGGGCCGTGCAAGGGAGGGGAAAGAATGGGAAGAGTGCCTGCTCTTCTGGCAGTGATTGCGCTGTGCTTATGTGCCGTCGCGCAAGCAGCTATAACGATTGACACTGTTGCCGTAGGCGATGTTGGTAATGCGCCGGACACGCGCTATGCTACCCCGGGGTTTGGCTCTGTCGGGTATACCTACAAAATCGGCACGTATGAGACTACCGCCGGGCAGTATACTGCCTTTCTCAATGCCGTGGCCGCGACCGATACGTACGGGCTGTACAACTCCCAAATGTGGGACAGCTCTGAGGGTTGTAAGATCCAGCGAGGTGGCTCTTCCGGCGGCTACGGCTACAGTGTGGCCTCCGACTGGGCGAACAGGCCTGTCAACTTCGTAAGCTACTGGGACTCCTGTCGATTCGCTAATTGGCTACACAACGGCCAACCGATCGGGTTTCAGGATGCCTCTACCACAGAACGCGGCGCATACAATCTGGACGGCTACACGGGGCTGGACGGGCGCAACATCGGAAGAAACACGGGGTGGAAATGGGCTATCCCCAGCGAGGACGAGTACTACAAGTCTGCTTACTACAAGAGCAACGGGGCTGACGCGGGATACTGGGACTATCCCATGCAGAGCGACGTCGCCACAGTGCCCAGTAACGATCTCACAAACCCCGATGGCGGAAACAACGCTAACTGCTATATGAACCATTACACTCTCGGCGGGCCCTACTGGCGAACGAACGTGGGTGAGTTCGAGAACTCCGAGAGTGCCTATGGCACATTTGACCAGAGCGGAAACGTCTCCGAGTGGAACGAAGCCATCCCATTCTTCACCAAGACAACCGCTTCCCGCGGTGTGCGTGGCGGTTCGTACAGATCCTTCCTCCCCTATATCCGAGCAGAGAGTCGAGGCTGGCTCTATCCCTCCCTGGAACAAATGGACCTCGGGTTTCGCGTCGCCGCTGTCCCCGAGCCGTCATCACTCGTCGTGCTGGCCGGCGGACTCATGCCGCTCTTTGCGCTCAGGCGTCGCAGGCAGTAGCCTGGTTTCGTATTCACAGCGTTTCGGATTGCCGATTGACAGATTGGACGCATCGGAGCACAATAGAAGCAGGTCCGCGCTGGGACCGGGAAAGGTTGTCATGAGATTTCGATACATGTTCTTGGCGGCGCTGCTGATCGCCGCAGGCATCGCCGTCGCGGGGTGCGGGGGTGGAACCGGGGAGGCCCCGAGCCCGACGCAGCGGCTTCAAGGGGAGTGGGTAGGGACTATCAATGATCCCACCCGGCCGGATGCGGCGAAGTGCATGCTGATCATCTCCGGCTCGGATGTCGAGGGCGAGGTGCAGTCGGAGGACGGCACGGTCATCTGCACGATCCATGGCACAACTGATGAAGAAGGAAACATCGAGGTTGAGTTCGAGTATGAGGGCGAGTCGGAAGGCGAGAATGGGACCATCCGAATAGACGACGAGACCGGCGAGGTTGACATCGACATCGGGGACCACGATGGCGGAACGGGCGACGACAATGAGGAGGGGACCGTAGGCGACGCCGGCGATTCCGGACAGAGACACGAGGCCGACGCCCCGCCGGCAATCCCGGAGATCACTCTGCGCAGAAAGTAGCCACTCTGCGTATTCCTGCTACGAACAGAAGGGCCTCCGGTCAGAGATGACCGGAGGCCCTTTCGTCGCCTCTCCCTCCGCCCGCACCCATGCCCGAAAAACATGGGGCAAACATTCTAGCAATCGGCTACTTTGGCACGATTCTTGCAGTATATCATCTGTGTGACGGCTCGCCGACGGTGCATGCGCACCCGCCTGTGCTCCATCCCTGCCCCCGTGGACGCGGCACGTTACGTGTTGTCACCTGGTAGATTTGCCGGTTTGCCGAGGACTTCTCGGGTTTCCGGTCGGTTTGCCTCCGATTCGGTTGACATCGGGCATGCTTCCTTGTCTACTCACGTGGATGGGCGGCGTGGTCTGCCATGTGCTGCCCGCCACCGGGATGTACGCTTGGATCAGCGGCAATCCGAAGCTGACAAGCCCGCTATCCCGCAGGAGATACGATGATGAATAGTCTGCGCACTTCGCTACTGGTGATGGTAGGCATTGCGATCGCTTGTTCCGCTTTCGCGGTCCCTGCTCCGTCCGTCAGGGATCCCGGCGAGAACTTCTGGATGGAGAGGCTCAACGACGACGAGACCGGATGGTCCTGGTTCGACATCAGGTGGAACGACACCCTTACCAAGAGCATGGTCGCGATGCCGTTCTACATGCGCATGTACGACTTCACCGGCGTCTACACCGGCAATGTTCCGGCTGTGTTTCAGCAAAACGCGGCCCCGAAACGAGAAGCCTGGATGTACTGCGTTGACGAGCGACCCATCGTCGACCCCGACTGGTACCGTGACGCCAAGGGTGAACTGCCCAACCCGAACATCGCGCCCGTCACTCAACTCGCCTGGAGTCGAAAGGTCTATCTGATAGACAAGTACGGGCCGTCCTCGGTCTTGGACAGTGTGAAGGGCTCCGCGATGCAGTTGGCGATCTGGGAACTGATCAACGAGACTACCGGGACGCTCAACGTGAGCGCGGGCAAGGGGAGCTTCTTCATATTCGGGGGAAGCCTGAGCTACTGGAGTTCGTCCGTCGCGCTCGCGAATACCTGGCTGAACGAGGTGAGTGCGCTCACATTCCCTGAGGGCTACGGCTCCTGGGACCAGGCTTGGGTGGCGCGAAACGTATCCGCGGGCATGAGTGAGAGCGGCCAGAACCTCAACGAGGTTCCTATCCCCGAGCCGGCGCCGATAGTCGCTCTTGCCGCGGGGCTGCTGCCGCTCCTTGCGTCTTTCCGCCGCAGAACGTGACCTCGCGCATCCGGACTTATCGCAATGGAAGAGAGGCCGCTGAGACGTCTGGTTCTCAGCGGCCTTCTTGCATACATCGAGCCCGGATAACGTTTCACGGCTGCTATCCCCGCGACCCTTCCTACTCCACGTCGATCATCTGGTCGTAGAACCCCACGTAGTCGTGAGGGTTCTCGCCTGAACGCATCTTGATCGCCGCGCGGGGATGCATATTCATCTGGCCGGTGATCATGTAGGGGATCTTGTAGCCCCACTCCATTTCGCCCTTCTGCTCGAGCGGCAGGAATACGTCCTGGATGCATTTCAGCACCGGCCGAAGCTGGAACTTCGGGTTCTTGAGGAACCCGATCAGCAGTTCGAGCGGGCAGTTACCAGCGCCTCGGCCCATCCCGTTGATCGTCGCGTCGAGCCGGTTCGCCCCGACGATCAGCGCCTCCAGGGTGTTCGCATAGGCGAGCATCTGGTTGTTGTGCGCGTGGATGCCGATCTCGATGCCCTTGCCCTCGACCGCCGCCAGGAACTGAAGCGTTAGGTCCCTGATCTGCTCCGAGTAGTACGATCCGAAACTGTCCACGATGTAGATCGCGCACAGCGGCTGGTTTGCCAGGATTTCGAGCGCCTCCCCGAGTTCGCGCTCCTGGATCGCCGATATCGCCATCAGGTTGCAGGTCACATGGTAGCCCTTGTCATGCGCGTCCTTTATCATCTCCAGCGCCGTTGGAATCTGGTGGATGTACGTCGCGACGCGGATGATGTCTATCACGCTCTCCGACTTGGGCAGGATATCGTTGCGGTAGTCGGTTCGCTCGGCGTCGGCCATCACCGCGATCTGCAGGTCGGTCGGGTTGTCGCCAACGATCCGACGGATGCAGTCCTCGTCGCAGAACTTCCAGTCGCCGTGATCGCCGGCCGCGAAGATCTTTCTGTCGGCCTTATAGCCGATCTCCATCGCGTCAATCCCGGCCTCGACGCAGGTATCGTAGACAGCCTTCACGAACCCGTCCTCGAAGCCGTGGTCGTTGATCAGCCCACCGTCCCGGACCGTGCAGTCCAGTATCTTGATCTCCGGCCTGTATGTCAACCACGTGCCCTTTGCCAGCTGATCCTTGATGTGCTCCATTCTCGCCATAGCCATCCCCCGTCCGATGTTACAGATTTGTCACATATTCGCACAACAAGGCTCTTCTGTCAATACCGGTCGGCTGATGAGATGAACTCCGGCATAGTCAGCCGGCCTCTGATCATGCCGCCGGCCTGGCGGAATGTGCGAAACCGCCGGGTGCTGCGCGACAACCGAACCCGGCTGACGTCACACAAGGGAGCGTATCGAGCCCGGACCCGGCTTGACACGAACGGCCCTCGACAGCATACTCACTCCATCCAATGGAAGGCCGAGTCTCCGAGCAAGGTCTGTATGTAGTTGAGCTGCCCATCGTGGTAGGTCATGTGGCTCACCGGCAGGAGAATCGCCTGCCAGAGCGGGAAGACACCTCCCCAGGGCATCGTTGCGTCCTTGTCGAGGTCGTCCTCGCGGATCTTGTCAACGGCCGCGACGACGATACGCGCGCTCTCGAGCACCAGCACGCTGAGTTCGTTCCGGGTGTCGGCCCGTTTGACCTGTTCCGCGAAGGCGGGATCGGGCGTCTCGCCGATAAGCGCGGCCGCGAGTGACGCATTGGTGGCGGCCACTTCCGCCAGGATGTCCTTGGCGGTCTTTGCACACCCCATAGGGCAGAAGCAGAGCTTCTCCTCGGGTATGTACGAGGCATCCTTCACGAGCAGCTCCGCTTGGTTCAGCGTGCTCCCTTGCGCGATTTCCTTGATGGTCGGCATATCGTCTCCTCCTCTATCGCTTCTCTCGCACTAGTGTCATCCTCACCATTCGCCGCGCACCGGCGCCCGTCCTGCGGATGAACGAGCGAAACTCGAGGTTTACAATCCCCGCGGATTTCCCTATGATATATACCGCCCATGGAAACTCCGGAAACCTCCACAACCAGCGAGCATTCGCCGCCTGAGCCCGCCGAATCCGCCGGCCGGGTCACGCCTCGTGCGGTCATCCTGTCGCTGATTCTCGCGTTCGTCAACGACTACTGGCTCGTGCAGATCGAGGTCGTCAGGTACTCTTTCGCCACCTATGCCGCGCCGTTCTACAACTGTATCTTCACGCTGCTGATAGTCACCGCGTCGAACTTCCTCGTGCGCAGGGCGCGTCCGCGGCTGGCGTTGAGCCGCGTCGAACTGCTTACCGTCTACGTGATGCTCTCCATCACCAGCGCGGCCTGCTCTCACAACATGATGCAGATTCTGGTCTCGTTGATGGGCTACGCGTTCTTCTTCCAGTCGCCGGAGAACAGGTGGGGCGAGTTGTTTCTCGACAGGGTGCCAAGATGGCTCACCGTGAGCGATGCGGAGAGCCTGAAGAACTTCTACTACGGGCACTCGACGCTCTACACTCCTGTCAACTACGTTCCGTGGATAGTGCCGGTGCTGTCGTGGTCCGCCTTCGCGGCAGTGCTGCTGTTCACCATGCTGTGCATCAACAGCATCCTTCGCAAGCACTGGGTCGAGTCCGAGCGGCTCACGTTTCCGATCATCATGCTCCCTCTCGAGATGACCGAGGAGTCGGGCGCGCTGTTTCGTAACCGTACCATGTGGATGGGGTTCGCCATCGCGGGCTTCCTGACGTTTCTCGCCGGTATGCACTATCTCTATCCTGCCGTACCGTACATACGCATCGTGAGGCAGGACATCGGCCAGTACGTCGTCAATCCGCCGTGGAATGCCATGGGCGCGATCATAGTCGGCTTCTACTTCTGGGCGATCGCCATCGCCTTCATGATGCCCCTCGAACTCTCGTTCTCGTGCTGGGTATTCTACTGGGTGGTCAAGATGGAGTACGTCGCCACCAGGCAGTTCGGCCTGTACGAGCTGAACGTCGTGGGCGGGAGCTTCGATCGCACATATCCGTTCCTGATCTCGCAGTCCTACGGCGCGTATCTCGGTTTCTTTGTGATGAGTATGTGGTCGAGTCGGCGGTACCTCAAGCGCGTCTTCCGGACGGCCTTTCTCGGCACAGATGAGGAGGACGAGTCGAGAGAGGCGATCAGTTACCGGTCTGCGGTATTAGGGCTGATCGGCGGGTTGCTCTTCCTCGGGGTGTTCGCCCATCGCATGGGCATGACGCTGCCTGTTATCTGCGTGTTCTTCCTGCTGTACCTCATGTTCGCGATCATCATAAGCCGTATCCGCGCGGAACTCGGCTTCCCGACGCATGATATGCACCAGATGAGTCCCGCCTATCCGATCACCACTGCGGTCGGCTCGGATGGCGTCGGCGTGCAGAACCTGGTCGGTTTCTCGCTCTTCCACTGGTTCAACCGCACCTATGCCAGCCATCCGTCGCCGCACCAGTTGGAGGCGTTCAAGCTCTCGGAGCGCGCGGGCAATCCTGCGAGGCAGATGTTCGCCGCGGTCCTCATCGCCGGGGTCTTTGCGTTGCCCCTCGGGTTCTGGAATCTCCTGCACACCTACTATCGCAACGGCGGAGCGACGGCGAATATGGAGATGTGGGCCCTGCAGTTCGGAAACGAGGCTTGGAGCCGGCTCGCGGGGTGGATCAAGCAGCCGACGCCCACGAGCCCGACGTCGCTGATCTTCGTCGGAGTCGGGTTCGCCATTTCGTCCATGCTGGCGTGGCTCCGGCTGAGGTTCTTCTGGTTCCCGCTCCATCCCTTGGCATACGCGATCGCTCCGAGTTGGGGGATATCACAACTCTGGATGCCCATCTTCATCGGGAGCACCGCGAAGTTCCTGACGCTCAAGTTTGGAGGGCTTCGGCAGTACCGTAAGGCGTTGCCCTTCTTCTTCGGCCTGATTCTGGGCGAGGTCACCGTGGGCAGCCTCTGGACGATCGTCGGCGTCGTGTTCGGCTTTCCGACCTACGACTTCTGGCCGGGGAAAATGTGACGTCCACCGGAACCCGCAGCCGGCTTTCGGCGTATTGACAGCTACGCGTGGCACGGGTATAATATCGTGTGCCTGATGCAGGGGTGTTGTGCGGCGAAATGCGGGAGTAGCTCAGTTGGTAGAGCGCTAGCCTTCCAAGCTGGATGTCGCGAGTTCGAACCTCGTCTCCCGCTCCATTCTGCCCTCGTAGCTCAGGGGATAGAGCAACTGCCTTCTAAGCAGTGGGTCGCAGGTTCGATTCCTGCCGGGGGTGCCATTCTCTGTACCCCGTGTTCCCGGGTACTCGCTACTTCTTCATGGCGGGTGTAGCTCAGTTGGTTAGAGCGCCAGGTTGTGGCCCTGGAGGCCGTGGGTTCAAGTCCCATTACTCGCCCCATAGTCGCGAAAAAGCCCGTCCGAATCCGGATGGGCTTTTTCGCGTCACCAAGCTGCTCTGAGATGGTGATTCCGCTGTCCCGGCAGGCAGCATCGCGGACGCCTTGGTCTCTCCCGTGCTTCGGCGCCCGCCGGTCTCCACTCTCTGATCAGTATCCTCTCTTGCCGACAGCCCTGTCGAGCCGGGCCTGCGCGACGTAGCAGTCGTAGAGCGCCCGCGCATGCTGTGCCCGCGCGTCCGCGTACGCCGTCTGAGCGGAGGTTATTTCCAGCGGGATTGCCATCTCCTGCATGTACTTCTCCTTGGCGACCTCGAGGTTCGTCCGCGCCAGTTCGACGCTTGCCGCGCCGGCCTTCAGCCGCTCGAACGCGGTCGTGACGTTGAGATGCGCCTCCTCGACTTCGGCGGATATGTCCCTGAGCAACTGCTCGGACTTCATGGAGACCGAGTCCAGCCTGGCCCTGCTGCCGTCAACTTCGGCCTGGGCCGCGCCGCCGTCCCAGATGTTCAGGTTCAAGGCGACGCCGACGGACCAGCGGTTGTCAAGCTCGCCGATCAGCCCGTAATCGTATGACGCGCTCGCGGTGGGAACCGGGTAAGTCTGGGATCTGGCGTATGAGAGTCCGGCCTTTGCTGATTCAACCTGGGCCAGCGCGCCGGCCGCCTCAGGGCGATCGGTCATAGCGCGCGCCAGGCTGGCGTCGAGAGTCGGGATATCGGGTCGAGGGTCGCTCACGTCCGCGATTGTGAGGGCGGGGCCTCTTCCAAGGCCGACGGCGTTTCTCAAGCTATTGGCGGCGACTCGGACGTCGTTGTCCGCCCGTATCCTGTCGAGCTTCGCGTTGGCAAGCTGAACCTCCACCGGGTAGATGTCTACGCGGGCGGCATCTCCTGCATCTATCTTCGCTCGGATCATTTCCAGCTGCTTCTCCGCTTCGTCCACGGTCTGGGCTGCGATGTCCGCCAGCCGGCTCGTGAGCAGGGCGTCGAAGTACGCTTCGGTCACTATCAGGACCCGTTGCTGTCTGGCCAGCTCGAGGTTTGCGATCGAGCTTCTCTCGGATGCCGCTGCCTGCCGAATCGCCATCCGGGTCAACCCTCCGTCGTAGAGCGTCTCCGTAACGCTCAGGATCGTTCGGTCGTTGGTGAAAGTGCCGGTGCGGATCTGGGTGGAGCCGGTCTGCCCGCCCTCGTATCCGGATTGGGCGTACCCTGAGGACACTCCGAGTCTCGGTAGGTAGCCGGATCTCGCCTGCCTTGTGGCTGCTCTGCTTGACTCGGCGTCTCTTTCTGCCGCCAGCACGTTGTTGTGGTTCGACAGCGCGTGGCGGATGCAGTCGGTCAGGGTCAGCGGGCGGTCAGACGGCAGGTCGGCCGCGAATGACATCGCGCAGGGTAGCATCACCAGCGCCAGTCCGAATACGATCTCAGTGGTTCTCATCGTTGATTGTGCCTTTCCGATTCATATAGTTCCAGTATATTGGTACTAGCGATTGGCAAGGTGTCCGGCAGTTCGGGCACTACTCCGCCGCGTGCTCGCGGGAAACAGTTGGCTTATCTAATGGCTGCATATACTAAGTCTATACTGACTTGGTGACTGCGTCAACTTCCTTCCTCGAACCGGTTGACAGTCGCCTCGCAATGCGGGTGCATGTTGGCGCTGAGCACCCTTCGGAAGGTTTCGACCATAGTCGGCGTCTAATGACATACCAGAGGCGATAGTCCCCAGTGTTGAGGAACATGAGACCTATGACTGCGGTGCTGATTCTGATGATCTCGCAGGCGGCGGGCGCTTCCGGAGACCCGTGCGGACGCTTGCTCCCGCGAATGCTCCACCCGGCCTATCAGGACCTTGTCCCAAGACCGGCGGAGATGTACGGATTCTGGCTATGGACGGGTCCGGACTCGATTCGCGAGCAGATGGAGCGCACCGGCGCCAATGCTTCGTCCATGCACCTCATGATGCAGGTCGAGCAGGCTGAAGACACCCCTCATGGAGTTCGTGTGTCTCCCTCCCCCGTTGTTGATGCCGGACTCGATGCGTTGGCAGGCGCGGGAGTCGGGTTGGGCGAGCACAACAACCCCTTCTTTGTACGCTATCCCGACTGGTTCTGGAGGCTTCGCCAGGAAGCGCGGATGAAAGATCGGGCGGGCAGGAACATCCTTGTGGGCGCAAACCGGGTCCCGGCGATGCTGGACCCGTTGCTCGCCCGGCTCGCGAAGGAGCAGATGACATACATGATCGGGCTGCTGGGCCGGAAGCGCTGGGTCCGCTACTGGGTCATCGGCGGTGAGCAGTCCTGGCCCGACTACTTCGGCCTCCCGGAAGGCGATCACAGTCCTGCGGTGACGAGGCACTTCACCGCTTGGAGAATGCGTACCGGACGGACTGACTGGAGGGAGTTCCGGGATTCGGTCGTCGTTGACCGCTATGCGGGCTACACTCCTCAAATCCACTCGCTCGATCCGACTCGCCCGGCGATGGTCCCGACGCACGGCAACCCATTCGCCTTCGACTTCCGATCGAAACTCGGGTACCCGCTCGGCGACCTCGCTGGCGTCTCGGACGGCTTCGAGGCCGGGCCGATCTCGATTGACGACGACGCCGAGCGCATCATCCGCATGACCCTCGATCAGCAGACGAGTTTCGGCCTGCCGGTAGTCGCGCCCCGCCTGGCCAACAAGCAGCTCGACCCGGCAGCTAAGGGTGGGGGACGAACATTCACCCCGCCGGCTCTTCGTCGGGCAGTCTACGAGGCCCTCGGTCTCGGGGTGTGGCACATCGGGCTCGTGCACTGGCGCGGCGACCTTCCCGACGGCGAATGGGGCATCGCCGGCACGCCTGCCGAGTCGGAGGCGAGGCGCGTCTTCGACGAACTTCGACGCGCCGCGCCGCATCTCGACGGGTGCTCGCGACTCCAGCCTCGCGTGGGGATCTTCATTTCCGACGCGGCCTGGCGCTCCAGGTGGCAGGACCGATGGACGCTGCTCTACGACGAGGCGATCAAGCGCGGCTGGTCGGTTGTGCTTCTGACCGACGCTGAAATAGACGCGCAGCTTGCCAAGGTGACCCCTTTCCTCCTCAGCACGGACAATTCGCTTCTCTCCGAGGAAGCGTGTCGGCGCCTGGGTGAATACACCCGCGCTGGCGGGAAGATCATCCTGCCCCGGGATTCCGGAGGTCCGCCGGTGTCCGTGATCCATCAGACGCAGACGACCTCCGGCGCGAACACATGGCCCGTCAAGGTAGAGCCGCTGGATCTGGATGCCGTCGAGGCCGTCGTCGGCGAGGGTCTGCGCCCCGTGACTGTGATCGAAGAAGGTGTGCACGCCGAGGGCATTGAGCCGCTCCTGCTCACCGACGGGACCAACGTTCAGGTGGTGCTGATCAACCGCACGGACGAGCGCAGAAGCGTCCAGCTCTCGTCAGACAATCTCGGACCCGTCGGACGGGACGGACGAGCCAGAGACCTCCTCACCGGCGAGCCGCTCCTCGGTGGCATCACCATCGAGCCGCTTGGGACCGCCCTGTTCTCCATCGAACCGCCGCTCGGCGCCGAACGCGCGAAATACGAGGTGGAACGGGCCGAGTCCGCCATCGCTCTGTGGACGCGACTCGGTGCGGACACGAAGCGCTTTGGCGCGGTCCTCGACCGAGCGCGCGAGCACCTGGGAGGCGGCCGCTGGTCCAAGGCCTGTGCTCTCTCACGAAGCATCACCCATTCCCTGGCGCTCAGGTCGTCGGTCGAAGGACTCCGCGTCGAGGTGCGGGCATGGGATGCCGACGGTCGTCCCGTCGAGAAGGCTCAGGTTCGCCTTCGTCTCGTGCCGGGCCTCTTCGCGTGGCTAGGCCTCAAGGAGATATCCCCCGGCATCTATCGGCTCGATCTGGCGAGGAATGCCCTCCCGGTGTTCTACAACCCTTCGACCGAGAAGTACGAACTTGCGGACGGCGCGACCGAGATCATCGTCGACGCGTCCATCGAAGACCTTCGTGGAGGCGCGCGGGTTTTCATATCATTGAACGGCAGGTAGATGATGAAGATGCTGATACTCCCGATGCTTGCTATACTGGCATGCGCGATCTCCGCGTCGCATGCGGATGAGCCGCTGATCGGCTTCGTGAACCACTTTCCCTGGATAGACAAGGGGATGGACGACGTGTCCAGGTCCGGCTCCAACGCGGTCATCTTCCGCGCGGTCTCCGGCATCGAGTCGAAGGAAGGTGAGTATGACTTCAGCAGCATAGACCGGCAGATCGAGTTTGCGGAGAACAACAAGCTGAAGATCATCCTGCTCATGGAGGCGAATCCGGTCTACTCGCCGGCCTGGCTGACGGAGCAGTGCCGCTCAGCCGGCGAGATGCAGTTGGATTTCATCGGGCGGCCTCACGCAACGCCTTCAATGACTTCCGGCATCTTCAGGATCTGGCACGAGAAGTTCGTCCGCGCCGTGATCGAACATGTGAAACAACGCGACACGACCGGCGTCGTGATAGGATATCAGCCGGGCGCCGAATGGTGGTACGAATCGGGGTTCCGCTTCAACCCCGCGGAGATTGCCGCGTTCAGAGAGTGGCTCGCGGCGAAGTACGGATCCATCGCGAGACTGAACTCGACTTGGAAGAGCACCTACAGCAGCTTCGACGCGGTCAATCCTCCAAAGCTGACCGGCTCCGACTTGGGAGCGGCGGACCACCTCTCACCGTTCGAGCCCGCCGAGGACGTCGCCAACGATCTTTCGTGGAGCATCCACACCGATGTCCCGATCGAGCCCGGTAAGGAGTACGTCTTCCGAGCGAAGATCCGGGCAATGAACGTGCGCGGTGAGGGTGCCTTCCTCCAGATAGCATGGCGTCAGGGCGACAACGGAACGCCGATCTGGACCTCAAACAGCGACCGGCTGAAGGGCACGGCATCCCAGAGGCAGTTGGAGCTGATCGTGAAAGCGCCGGAACGGGCGAAGTCGGCGTGGCTCCTCCTCAAGCTCCACGGCAACGGCACGGTCAGCTTCGACGACGTCTTCTTCGGGGAAGAGGGCTCCGATAGAAACCTCGCCCCGAATCCGCAGTTCAGTCAGGGCAAGGATGCGCCGGAGCACTGGTTTTTCGATAACTGGATGCAGAGCAGCCGAGCGAAGGGCATATTCGAGGGCGGGCGTCTCACCATCGAAATGCCTCGCGTGGACGACCGGCGCGAGTTGGGGAATATGCGGGCCGCGGCGTATGACTGGTTCACATTCGGCAGCGAGTTCGTCGGCGGCTACATCGAGGGTTTCTGCAGGCTCGTCAAGCACGCCGATCCCTCCCGACTTACGGTCGGCTACCTCACCTACGCTTTCGCCTTCCCTGTGGAGTGGGACTACACCCAGCACGTCGGGATGGCGCTGGATGTGATCCTACCGAAGCTCAGGCACATGGACGTGATCGGGATGCAGATCTGCTCGGCGGACGGCGATCCGGTGAGGATCACGGCGGCGATCGACCTGGCGCGGAAGTATGGGAAGCCGGTCTATGCGATCGATGTGATCGACTTCACGTCCGGCGTCGCGGTCGGATACCCTGCGATGGACGCCGTCACTCGCGAGGCGATCCGTCACGGCGCGACCGGCGTGTTCTACTATTGCTGGTGGGGAACTCCCGACTACGATTACTACACCGGCATGCCGCTCGCAGAACTCGAGAAGATGCTTACGCGCGGCAGGATGTCGGTGGCCGACGGGCCATCGCGGGTGGCGATCATACAGCCGATCCTGCCGACGGCCCTGGCGAGCGGGCCGAAGGACAACGACTTCAGGGACTTCGTCGGTCTGTATAAAGCGGTCACGGAGTCCGGCGCAATCCCTGACATCTGGACGCTCCATGAACTCGCTTCGCAGAGGCCTGACCTCCGGGCGCGATACGACGTGATCTTCCTGCCCGACTGCGCCTACTGCCCGCCTGGAGTGGCGGGAATGCTCTCTGCCTTCATGGAGCGCGGTGGAAAGCTGGTCGTCTCGGGCCGCACTCCGCAGGTCGATCAGATCGGCAACAAGATGAGCGCACGGCTCGACGGAGCGGTCTCCCTCGGACGCTTCGGGACCGACTACCTCGGAAGGGTCGTCCGTTCTACGAGCGCAGCGAATACCCCGCCGCTCTTCAGGCAGATGGACGAACCCGATCTCCGGAAGCGTCGTGAGGGGCTGCGGAAAAGGATCGCCGGCTTCCTCCCCCCGACGATCAAATGGAGCAGCGAATCCCATCCCGGCGAGGGCTTCAAGTGCCCGCTCGAACTCAGAAACGGGGATATCCTGGTCAGCAGGACGGTCCCCGTCGGGGAGGGAGGTGTCTCGATCGCATGCTTCCGAAGTCAGGACGGCGGCCTGACGTGGAGCAAGTTCAGCGATATCGTCCACAGCGACGAGCCTGGCATCGACATCGGCGATGGGCACATGGTCCAGCTTCGGAACGGCGATCTCCTCTACTCATACCGCCGAAACTTGGGCAGGCAGCACAGGTATCGCCTGGAGGTCGCCGCCAGCAGCGACAACGGCGCGACGTGGAAGCCGCACTCCGAGGTCGCACGCAGTGACGGCGATTTCCGAGGCCTCTGGTCCACTTTTCTTCTGGAGCAGAGCGACGGCACGATCCAGTGCTACTATGACGACGAGGACACGCCTGGCAGGGAGGGGTTTCCCAGGCATCAGTGGCTGACGATGAAGACGTGGGACCCGAAGTCGAAGCAGTGGATCGCCCCCGTGACCGTCAGCCGGGCGCACAATCCGGAGCATCTCTCGCGCGACGGCATGTGTACCGTCGTAGAACTATCGAAGAACAGGCTTCTGTGCGCATTCGAGACGGTGCAGACCTATCCTCCGCATCGAGGCGTGCTGATGAGCGTAACCTCGGACGACGGCGGGAAGACCTGGAGTTGGCAGAAGGAGGAGCGCCGTCTGCTCTATCAGCCGCCGAATCCTGACTTCAATGCGCTCGCCCCGTGGATGATCAAGCTCTCGACCGGCGATCTCCTCTGCGTCTTCACGACCGACGAGGATCGCGAGAAGCCAGGAGTCGCCGCCACTGCCGTGATGGACCAGTCGCTGAAGTACATTATCAGCCGTGATGAGGGCAAGACCTGGTCCAAGTCATTGATCGTAGACGCCGGCCACCCGATCTACTTCCCCGGTGTATGCGAGTTGAAGCACGGCACGCAAGACGGATCAGTCCTCGTGCAGTATAGTGGAAGGGTGAAGTTGGGGACGATCAGCCCCAGGTAGGGACGTCTGCGGTCGGCAGCCCACTTCTGGGACCGTCGGGAGTCCAGATGAGCCGGTCGATGCACATGAGGCGGGCGTTCATCTCCGGATTCCATGCGTGGTAGACGATGATCTCTAAGCCGTCGGGTCCCTCGACGAACGAGTTGTGTCCCGGACCGATCACCCCGAGCGCTGAGCGGAGCACTCTCGCGCCGCTTCCATCATTCTGATCCACGTACGGACCCGTGACCGAATCGGCGACGGCGCAGTCCACGCCGTAGGTATCGTTCTTCCAGCACCCGCCGCTGTAGAAGCAGTAGTAGCGCCCATCGTGCTTGAGGACCGCCGGGCCTTCGAGAGTATGCCAGTCGTAAACGCCGCCGTACATCGGTCGGTCGGCCATGAACCGCTGCCAGTCGTGCCTCGCGCGCATGACGACTCGCTCTTCACCGGCGAGCTTCGTCATGCCGATCAACCGATCGACCGCCAGCCCGGTGCCCACACGGAATCCGTCGTCGGTATCGAGGAAGTCGCGGGCGTAGAAGAGGTACCACTCGCCGTCATCGTTCCGGAACGGGCTCGCGTCTATCGAGAACGGGCAGACTGACGGATCGATCACTGGTGTGCCGGTATCCTCATATGGGCCTTCGGGTTTCTCACTCACGGCGACTCGGACGTGATGCCCTTTGTCGCCGTGACCGACCGAATAGTAGAGATAGAACCGCCCGCCGGAGTATGCGACCTCCGGCGCCCAGTAGTCGTTCCCGAGGTCGGGGCTCACCGAGACGAGCGCGTGCCCGAGCGACTCCCAGTTCAAGAGGTCGGCCGACCGCAGCAGCGGGAACCTGCTCGGCTCCGATTCACCGCGCGGCCCGGTCCCGACGGCATAGTACGTCCCCTCATGCCGCCACACGAACGGGTCGGCGAAGTATCGGTCGTGGACGGGGTTGGTGTAGGTCATTCCAGCACCACCGCTACGGACGATCGCTCTCCGCCGATCAGTATCGGCAGATCCCCGTCGGCCGGCCTTGCGGTTCCGTTGCATATCCACTCGCCGGACTTCGTGTCGTAACAGCGATACTTCACCGTCTTGGGGCCGTTCCATGTGATGGACAGCTTCATCTCCGATGGCTTCGAGGACGCAACCCATACCAGTGCGCCCTGCGAGGTGCCCGTCGAGCAGGCGACCCATCCCTCCGGGACCGGCACCCTGATTTCCGAGGGGGTCCCGATCAGCTTCGCCCACGGGACGTCTTTCACGAACTTGCTCATCCGGCCGAGATGCTGATACATGCCCTCGCTCAGATGGTGAGGGCCGCGGTACGGCCACCGAAGGCTGCTTCCCGCCCCGCCTGACGCCAGATGCGCCCACGACATGTGATGGAATACCTCATCGTCGAGCTTCCCATCCGCGATCCATCTGTTGATCGGGCCGTTCTCGCCGTCAATGTACGGCCGGCTGTCCTCGATCTGGCCCAGCGCGTAGGTCACTCCCTTCCGGACCGCAATCGCCGGGCCGATCGGCTCGTCGGGCCACATCGCTGCGTCGAGGTAGAGGTGTGTAGTGGCAAGGTCCATGCCCGGCTGCCTGTATGCCAACTCGCCCCACGCGCCGTCCGGAATCGGATGCCCGGTGGAGATGCAGATCAGGTGATTGCGCCCCCACTTCTGCTTCTCATACTCGCGCACGTAGTCGCCCATCTCCTTCGCCCATGCCTGCGTCTGCTCTCCTGAAGCGTCCCACCACTTGTCCGCCTCGTTCAGAATCTCCCACGCGAAGATCGTGCCCGTGTTGCCCCACCGGTCTATAATGAACTTCAGCCGCCTTTTCTGCGCCTCGATGACTTCCGGCCTGGTGATGAACTCGACGCGCGTTCCGACGGGGCCGCCATTCTTCGAATTGTACGGATTGCGGTCCCAGGTATGGCCCATCCAGAAGGTGTCCCACGGGGTGATCATCAGCTTGATGTCATGTTTCCTGGCAAGGTTGACGATGTTGTCGAGAAACGCCACCTGTTCCACGTTGAACGTGCCGACCGGATCCTCGAGGAGAAACCCTCCCGCGGGCGATTCGAGCATCAGGCGGATGAGGTTCACGCCGCACTCGCTCAGGTGCTTGAAGAACGCATCGGTGACCGCCGGATCGTACTCGGGCCGCCCTATAGCGGACTCGTAGGTCTGAGGCCAGTCGGGATTGTGATTGTAGCCCAGGGGAGTGAAGAACGATCCATCCGAATGGACGAAGTACTTCCCGCCCGGCGCGACCCGGACGTAGTCCTCCTTCGCGGGATTCGTCTTCATCAGCGGCTTGGGGTTCTGTATTCCCTTTCGGAACGCCTCGAAGGCCCTGGCGTAATACTTCTCCAGATCGGCGACGGCATCGCGAAGAACTGCCGAAAGAGCGTCGGCGTCCTCGTCTTGCGCCGCGGCCAGCCTGACGGACCAGCGTTCCTGGGCATTCGTGAGCGCCGTATAAGTCTCGGGATACTCCTGAAGCCATGATCTCCAGAGGAGGGCGTTGTGCCTCAACGAACCGTACTCAGTCGCAGCCTGGACGTCGAGGCTGCGACTGAGTACGGTTCGTTGAGGCACAACGCCCTCCTC